>NZ_JBSGTR010000035.1:0-55698 GCF_053607505.1 Rhodococcus sp. NPDC055112 | reverse complement strand
CTTTTGGCCTGCGGGGCGACGCAAAGGACTCACGGGCGGCGAAGCCGCCTGCGTTCGGACACGGGGCATCCACTAAACTCGGACACAGACCCCCGGATACCTCCGGGGCGTACCGACACCCCGCCGCCGCACACGACAAACGACGGAGTGCCCATTGCTTGCTGTCCTGCTCGCCCACGCTCTCGCCGCCGTCCTGGCGCCGCTTGTCGTGCGAGCGATGGGCCGCAACGCATTCCTCCCGCTGTCGCTGGTGCCGCTGGCGAGCCTCGGCTGGGTGATCAAGAACTGGGGCACGCAGCAGAGCCTGCACATCCAGTGGGCGCCCGGGCTGTCGATGGACATCGACATGCGCTTCGACGCGCTCGCCGCGATCATGTCCGCACTGGTCCTCGGGATCGGCAGCCTCGTACTCGTCTACTGCTCGCGGTACTTCACCGACGACGAGCCCCGCCTCGGCATCTTCGCCGCCGAGATGGTCGCGTTCGCCGGCGCCATGTTCGGCCTGGTCACCAGCGACAACATGCTCATCCTCTACATCTTCTGGGAACTGACCACGGTGCTCTCGTTCCTGCTGGTCGGGCACTACGCGGAGCGGGCGTCGAGCCGCAGGGCCGCCACCCAGGCGCTGCTGGTGACCACCGCGGGCGGCCTCGCGATGCTGGTCGGCTTCCTCATCCTCGGCCAGGTCGGCGGCAGCTACCTGATCTCCGACCTGCTCGCGGACCCGCCAGGCGGCTGGCTCGCCGGGGTCGCTGTGGTGCTGGTGCTCATCGGCGCGCTGTCGAAGTCCGCGATCGTGCCGATGCACTTCTGGCTGCCCGGCGCGATGGCCGCCCCGACACCGGTCAGCGCGTACCTGCACGCGGCGGCGATGGTGAAGGCTGGCATCTACCTCGTCGCCCGGCTCGCGCCCGGGTTCGCCGACTCCGCGCCGTGGCGGGTCACCGTGATCACCCTCGGGCTGGCGTCGATGCTGCTCGCGGGCTGGCGGTCGTTGCGGGCCTTCGACCTGAAGCTGATCCTCGCCTTCGGCACCGTCAGCCAGCTCGGCTTCCTCATCACCCTCGTCGGTATCGGCGACAGGAACGCCGCGCTGGCGGGCATCACCATGGTGGTCGCGCACGCGATGTTCAAGGCCGCGCTGTTCATGGTGGTCGGCGTCATCGACCACACCACCGGCACCCGCGACATCCGCAAGCTGGCCCACCTGGGCAAGCGCGCCCCGGCGCTGTGCGTCATCGCGGTCCTCGCCGCCGCCAGCATGGCGGGGCTGCCGCCGTTCCTCGGCTTCGTCGGCAAGGAGGGCGCCCTCGAGGCGATCGCCACCACCGATGCGCTGAGCCCGCCCGTGCGGACCCTCGTGCTCGCCACGGTCGTCGCCGGCTCGATCCTGACGGTGACGTACAGCATCCGGTTCATCTGGGGCGCGTTCGGCCGCAAGCAGCTCAAGCGGCCGAGCCCGGCCGTCCAGGGCATGCACGCCGCCGGCCCGCTGTTCCTGTTCGTCCCCGCCCTGCTCGCCGTCGGCGGACTGGCCGCAGGCCTGGCGGCCCCGGTGATGGACCGCCTGCTCAGCCCGTACGCACAGACGCTGCCCGCGGGCGAGCACGCCGACTATCACCTCGCGCTGTGGCACGGTTTCGGCCTGCCGCTGTACCTGACCATCCTGGTGATCGGCTGCGGTGCGGTGCTGTTCGTCGCGCACCGCTGGGTCAGCAGGCTGCGCTTCGAGCATCCGCCGCTCGGCAACGCCGACCGCGTGTACGACGCCACCCTGCGGGCCATGGACACCATCTCGATCAAGCTCACCGGCACCACCCAGCGCGGTTCGCTGCCGCTGACGCAGGCGTCGATCCTCGTCACCCTGGTGCTGCTGCCGACGATCCTGCTGGTGCTCAACACCGACACCGGGGTCCGGCTGCGGCTGTGGGAGTCCCCGATCCAGTTCGCGGTCGGGCTGATCATGATCGCCGCCGCGCTCGCCGCGACCGTGATGCGCAACCGCCTGGCCAGCGTCATCCTGGTCGGCGTCGGCGGCTACGGCTGCGGCGTCATCTTCGCCCTCGACGGCGCGCCGGACCTGGCCCTGACCCAGTTCCTGGTGGAGACCCTGACACTGGTGATCTTCGTGCTGGTGCTGCGCAAGCTGCCCGCCGAGACCGACGAGCGGCAGTCCGTCGGCTTCAAGGCGCCGCGCGCCCTGCTCGGCGCCGCGGTCGGCGCCACCGTCACGGCGCTCGGCGCGTACGCGATGAACGCCCGGAACACCGCGCCGATCTCGCTGCAGCTGCCCGAGGCCGCCTACACCCTCGGCAACGGCAAGAACGTGGTGAACGTGCTGCTTGTCGACATCCGCGCCTGGGACACCCTCGGCGAGATCTCGGTGCTGCTCGTCGCCGCGACGGGCGTCGCCTCGCTGGTCTTCCGCACCCGCCGGTTCGGCACCGCGCCGCGTGTGTCCGACGCACCGGGGGCCGAGGAGGCCGCGTCGAGCTCGGAAACCACCTGGCTGCGCGGCGGCGACCTGATCGACCCCCGGCACCGGTCGCTGGTCCTGGAGATCACCACCCGGATGATCTTCCCGACCATGATGGTGCTGTCCGTCTACTTCTTCTTCTCCGGCCACAACGCCCCCGGCGGCGGCTTCGCGGGCGGGCTCACGGCGGGCCTGGCGCTGGTGCTCCGGTACCTGGCAGGCGGCCGCTACGAGCTCGGCGAGGCGGTCCCCATCGACGCGGGCAAGATCCTCGGGCTCGGCCTGATGTTCTCCGCGGGCACCGCGCTGGCCTCGCTGTTCCTCGGCGCCCCCGCGCTCTCGTCCGCGACCCTGGAGGTCACGCTGCCGCTGCTCGGCCACATCAAGATGGTGACCGCGATCTTCTTCGACCTCGGTGTCTACCTCATCGTCGTCGGTCTGGTGCTCGACGTGCTGCGCAGCCTCGGCGCGCGCCTGGACGCCGAGGTCGAGGTGAACGCCCGATGAGCGCGAACTTCGGCATCCTCATCATCGTCGGCGTGCTGGTCGCCTGCGGGGTGTACCTGCTGCTCGAGCGCAGCATCACCAAGATGCTGCTGGGGCTGTTGCTGTTCGGCAACGGCGTCAATCTGCTCATCCTCACCGCCGGCGGGCCGCCGGGCAGCGCCCCCATCGTCGGGCGGGCGAACGCGGTGTACGACACCATGGCCGACCCGTTGGCGCAGGCGATGATCCTGACCGCGATCGTGATCACCATGGGCATCGCGGCGTTCGTGATGGCGCTGGCCTACCGGTCGTTCAAGATAAACACCAAGGACGCCGTCGAGAACGACCCCGAGGACACCAAGGTCATCCGCCGCCGCGGCCCCGCCGAGGCACCGGACCACGACCGTTCCGACGACCCGATCACCGGCGACTCCACCTTCGGCGGCGACGCCTTCGACGACAAGGGCAATCCGATCCCGCTCGAACAGCTCAAGAACCTCGAGGACCTCGAGTGCTATGAGGATCTGCGCGAGGGCGACTTCGACGAGTTCGACCCGGACGGCGACGGACCGGTCCGGGTTCCCGGCGGTGATCGCGAATGACCCTGTCCCCCGACCTGATCCAGACCCTGATGCCGCTGCCCGTGCTGGTGCCCATGCTGGCCGCGGCGGTCACCCTCATCGGCGGCCGCAGGCCGCGGTTCCAGCGCGCGGTCACCATGTCCGCGCTCGTGGTCGGCCTGGTCGTCGCCTGCCTGCTGCTGTACCTCACCGACCGGGACGGCATCGCCACGCTGCAGGTCGGCGGCTGGGACTCGCCGATCGGCATCACCCTGGTGGTGGACCAGTTGTCGGCCGTGATGCTGGTGGTCTCGAACATCGTCCTGCTCGCCGTCATGGGGTTCGCGGTCGGGCAGGGCATCCACGACGGCACCGAACGCCAACCGGTGTCGATCTTCCTGCCCACCTACCTGGCGCTGACCGCGGGCATCTCCAACGCGTTCCTCGCGGGCGACCTGTTCAACCTGTATGTCGGGTTCGAGGTGCTGCTCGCCGCGTCGTTCGTGCTGCTGACCCTCGGCGCCAGCGCCGACCGGGTGCGCGCGGGCGTGTCCTACGTCATGGTCTCGATGGTGTCCTCGCTGATCTTCCTGGTCGGCATCGCCCTCGCCTATGCGGCCACCGGCACCCTGAACCTGGCCCAGATGGCCACCCGGCTCGACGGCATCCCGGTCGGCACCAGGACCGCGATCTTCGGCGTGCTGCTGGTCGCGTTCGGGATCAAGGCCGCGGTGTTCCCGCTGTCCACCTGGCTGCCCGACTCCTACCCGACGGCGCCTGCCCCGGTCACCGCGGTGTTCGCCGGCCTGCTCACCAAGGTCGGCGTGTACGCGATCATCCGGGCGCACACCCTGCTGTTCCCGCAGGGCGAGCTCGACAACGTGCTGATGATCTGCGGCCTGCTCACCATGCTGGTCGGCATCTTCGGCGCCATCGCGCAGACCGACATCAAACGGCTGCTCTCGTTCACCCTGGTCAGCCACATCGGCTACATGGTGTTCGGCATCGCGCTGTCCACCCAGCAGGGCCTGTCCGGCGCCATCTACTACGTCGCGCACCACATCATCGTGCAGACCGCGCTGTTCCTGGTGGTCGGCCTGATCGAGCGGCAGGCCGGTTCGTCCTCGCTGCGCAGGCTCGGCGGCCTCGCCGCTGCCAGCCCGGTGCTGGCGCTGGTCTTCCTGGTGCCCGCGCTGAACCTGGCAGGCATCCCGCCGTTCTCCGGCTTCATCGGGAAGATCGCCCTGCTGCAGGCGGGCGTCGCCCACCCGAGCGCGCTGTCCTGGGTGCTGGTCGCGGGCGGCACGGTCACGAGCCTGCTCACCCTGTACGTGGTGGCCCGGATCTGGACGAAGGCGTTCTGGCGCTCGCGCGCCGACGCCCCGGAGGGCGACCTCGCCGACGTCAGCCCGTCCGCCCTGATCGACGAGTCCGAGGCGGACATCGCCTTCGACGACCGCGCCGACGTCGGCCGGATGCCCGCCCTGATGCTGATCCCCACGATCGGCGTGGTCGTGGTCGGCCTCGCCCTCACCGTGTTCGCCGGCCAGTTCATCGCGATCACCGACCGTGCGGCCGCGGACCTGCGGGACCGCTCGATCTACATCGACGCCGTCCTCGGGCCCGGGTACGCCGAGCAGGCGGCCGCGACGGGGGGTACGCGATGAACCGGGAACGGGTGCTCCGCGTCGGGGTCCTGGTGTGGCTGACCCTCGTGTGGATCCTGCTGTGGGGCAACATCAGCGTCGCGAACATCCTCGGCGGCCTGGCCGTCGGGGTGCTGATCATGGTGCTGCTCCCGCTGCCGCGGGTACCGGTCGAGGGCCGGATCCACCTGTGGTCGATCGTCAAGCTGGTCGGGCTCTGCATCGTGTACGCCGCGCAGTCGAGCGCACAGGTGGCCTGGCTCGCGGTGCGCCCCGGCCCGCCCCCGGTGACGGGAGTGCTGCGCGCCCGGTTGGCCATCAAGTCCGATCTGGTGCTGACCCTGTGCATCGACGTCCTCAACCTGATCCCCGGCACCATGGTGCTGGAGGTCGATCAGGTCAAGCGGATGGTGTACGTGCACGTGCTCGACGTGGGTACCGACAAGGCCGTCGACCAGTTCTACCGGACCGTGCGGCAGCTGGAGCGGCTGTTCATCGCCTCGTTCGAGCGCGACGAGGAGTGGAAGCCCTCGCCGTGGCACGTGGACAACCCCGTCTTCGACCCCTCGGCGCACGAGCCAACCGACCGAAAGGATCTGCCGTGACGACAGTGCTCGTGATCGCCGGGGTGATGCTCTCGGTGGCCGCCGTGATGACCTCGTACCGACTGCTCGACGGGCCGTCCACGCTGGACCGTCTGGTCGCGATGGACACCCTGGTCGCGGTGGCCATCTGCGGGCTCGCGGTGTGGGCCGCCTACAGCCTCGACACCACGCTGGTGCCCGCCATCGTCGCGCTCTCCCTGGTCGGCTTCGTCGGCTCGGTCAGCGTGGCTCGGTTCCGGGTGCGTGACGACCAGTGAACACCGTGCTCGAGGTCGTCGCCGCCACCCTCATCCTGCTGGGCGCGCTGCTCGCCATGACCGCGGCCATCGGGATCGTGCGCTTCCCGGACACCCTGTCCCGCATGCACGCCGCGACCAAGCCCCAGGTGATCGGCCTGGTGCTGGTGTTGATCGGGGCGGTGATCCGGCTGCGCGGCAACGTCGACATCTGGATGCTGGTGCTGGTCGGTTTGTTCACCCTGCTGACCGCGCCGGTCATCGCGCACACGGTCGGCCGGGTGGCCTACCGCGAGCAGCGCAGCCGCGACGGGCTCGGCATCGTGGGGGACCTCGACCGCCGGGACGAGCAGGAGTAGCTCAGTCCCCCGAGCCGTCCGTCCGGTCGAGCCGGACCGTGCCGCCGCGCAGGTCGATCCGCATCCGGGTGCCGTCGCCGCTCGACGCGTCGTGCCGCAACGACTTCTGCGTCCGCTGCTCGTCGACGACGTGCCGGTGCGACGGCGACAGCAAGGACTGGATCTCCCCGAACGCACCGGTGACCGCGCCACCGTCGACCGGCGGTCTCCGCTTGCGCCAATAGACCCACCCGCGCCGCTCGGCCCACAGTCCGACCTGATCGAGGACGATGCAGGCCGCCGCGAGAGCGGCGATCGCCACCGCTGCGTGCATCCGCGTCCCCCTTCGCCCGACTGTCGCCCACATTACCGGCGGTTCCCACCGGTAGTAGGTCCCTCACGCCGCCCGCCCGCAGCGCCGACGCGACCCGCTCGAGTAGTTCGTCCGGGTGCCGCACGACCATCTCCTGCGTCGGCACCGTCACCGCGGCACGGATCCTCGCCCGCACCGACAACCCAACCAGATTCGCCAACGAGGCCGCCTTCGCCAGCTACACCGGCACCGCGCCCGTCGAGGTCGCCAGCGCCGACAAGCAACGCCACCGGCTCTCACGCAGCGGCGACCGCTCCCTGAACGCCGCGATCCACATCGTCGCTGTCACCCAAGCTCGAACGCCCAGTAGCGACGGATACACCTACCACCGGCGGAAGATGGCCGAAGGCAAGACGTCGCGTGAGGCCATGCGATGCCTCAAACGGCAAGTTGCGAAACGACTCTGGCGAACCATGCGTGACGACCTCGCCTACCGACTCGAACCGCGGCTCACCGCGTAGTGGCTAGCCGCGTGTCGAACCGTCTACGCGTTGACGGTCGCTAGCCGTTGCTCAGTGAACGCGGGCGGATCAATACCCGTGTCGTACCCGACGCCGTGTCGGCGCGCTCATCGCGGCCGCGCCGCTGGTCGTCCCGGCCGTGGTCGTGCCGACGGTGGCCGGCCTGACCGCGGTGGCCGCTCGTACGCCGCAATGTCGAGCCGACGCCTTCCGCGTTTGGGAGTCGGCCATGCGAGTGCTGAAGGCGTTCTTCACGGCATGGAGCCATCGTGGCCCCGGCGCCAGCAAGTGAATGCCCCCTGGCTCGCTACCTGCCGATGTCGGTTCCGTGATCGCGACCGGGTGACGCGCCCGGGGACGGTCGGCGTTCGGTTGCGGTCGCGCGGTTCGATTGACCGCTGAGGGGACGAATGAACATCGCGCACTACACCGGGTTCGGGCTCAGGCTGGTCCAGCGATCCCCAGGCCGCTGTGGAGATCCTCGAATCCCGCAGCGCGCGCTACGGAATCGACGAACTGATCGTCCCCGGCGAACTCGCCGAGTCGTTCGCACCGACCCTGGAACTGGCGCTCAGTAGATGACGCTCCAGTACGCCTCGACGGCGAAACCGACGATGTAGCGCGGATTCTGCGGGTCGTCGGTCACCGTGACGGTCGCCTTGGACAGGTCGATCTTCATGCCGTCGCCGTTCAGGAACTGCTGGCTGTTGGCGGTATTGGTGAAGAACGGCGCCTCGAACGGCTGCGCACGCAGGCTCGGTGCCGCGGCCCGCAGCACGCGGGTCGCGTCGGTGCCTTCGCACACCGCGAACTTCTCCTTGGAGCTCCTGGTCGCGCCGATCAGGAGCACCGGCCGCTCACCGTCGAGGCAGCGCGCCCCCGGATCGAGCCAGCCCTGCTTGTCGGCGCCGCTCGGCAGCACCCCGTCGACGACCGGGGCCTTCGTCGGCGCGGGTGCCGACGACACGATCGTCGGCTGCGCGGATCCGGCGTCCTCCGCGCCACACCCGGCCACGGCCACCCCGACAACGATCATTCCGGCGCCACGCGCCTTTACCCACCCGAACACGCTGACAAACCTAGCAATCCGGCGCTCTGAAGATTCGCACCGCCCAGCCTTACTCATTCTGCTGGCCCTCGTCATGACCGTGGCCGCGGGCCACAGCTCACACAGGCAGACCGGGCGCAGCCTCCGTCAGTGGGCGATAGCCGTCGGGATCGGGGGCGGCGGACTGATGGTCGCCAGCGCTGCAACGTCGACGGCGGCGTCGAGCAGCACCCGGATCTTCGTTGGGATCAACGGAGTGCTCATCATCGCCGTACTGACCGGCACGGTCTGGATCGTGACTCGCCGATCGTAATGAGGCTCGGTAGGGCGACCGGGCTGGAGGCGCATTGAAGCCGGCTACGCGAGAAAATGGTGCGGGCCGACGCTTCCCTCGTCGACCCGCACCAAGTCCCAACAGCCAGGTATTCGAACAATTCGGCGCTTGACAGCACACACAGACATCTCAGTGCGCTAAGGCGCAAGAAGCACAGCAGCTTCGCCGACCCAGTTCACGGCAGAGTCTGGTGCTCGTTCGGTCATCGAGTTGATCGTCAAGTCACCGGAGCAGGAACTCGAGGGTGATTCGCTCGAATGCCTCCTTGGCTTCGATCATCACCCAGTGCCCGCAGTTTGGGAAGACGTGCAACTCGGCATTGGGAATCAGGCGCATCGGGATCATCGGCATGTCCGGCGGGCACTGGCGATCGTCGCGACCCCACGTCAGCAGGGTGGGGCATTGCACCTTGCCCATCATCGACCAGTAGGGAGGCAGCCCGGAACTCACCATCGCCTGCTGCTGTGCCTCGAAAGCCGCGGACCCATACATCGCGGCCAGCGTCTTGTGCGACTCCGGATCGTTGGCCGACTCCCAGCGTTCCTCGATCCGTTCCTCAGTGATCATGGAGCGGTCGTAGACCATGCACTCGAGCCACCGAACCAGCTTCTCGCGGCTGGGCCCGTCGGCGAAGTCCTGCAGCAGCCGTGTGCCCTCACTCGGGTTCTGGCTGAAGATGTTCGGCCCCACGCCACCGATGGTGACGAGCTTGCCTACCCGCTCGGGGTGCTTCATGGCCACGTTGACACCGACGACCCCGCCCATCGAATTGCCGATCATCGCGGCCGATTCGATACCGAGGGCGTCCATGAAGCGGATCACCGCCGACCCGGCGGTCAGCACAGGATGTCCGTCGACCGGATCGCTCACACCGAACCCCGGAAACTCGAGGATGTAGCAGCGGAAGTGCTGGGCGAACACGTCCAGGTTTCCTCGATAATTCCGCCAGCCGCTGACCCCGATGCCGGAGCCGTGCAGTAGCAGCAACGGCGGCCCCTCGCCCGCCTCGTGGTAGCGCAGCACCCCCTTGTCGGTGACGATTTCCCTTTGGGTCCCCTCATAAGTCACGTCCATCCCGTCACACTAGAACACGTTTCAAAAGTGAGCAGGAGTGGGCAGAGACTCGTTCTGGGCGTTGTGGTGACATCGACCTAGTCCCGGCCGCGTGTCAGGCAGCTACCGCTGAGGTTGGAGGGAAAGCCCGGACTTCGTCGTAAAGGTGCGCGCTTCGCAGGCATGTGTGCAACTGCCCGAGGAGTTTGCTGAACAGGTGGCGTTGAGCTTGCTGGCTCCAGTCCCCGGCGGCCCGCCGGCGGTCGAAGTGTTCCCGGGCGCCGGGTGAGTTCTGGATCGCGACGAGCGTCCAGAACGAGCCGACCGACGCTAGTCGGTTGTTCTTGATCTGCCGGTGTATCACCACAGTTCGCTTGCCGCTCGCGCGGGTGACCGGCGAGGCGCCCGCATACGCCTTCAATCCACGTGCATCGGCGAACCGTGAGCGGTCATCGCCGATCTCGGCAAGTAGTCGTGCCCCGCTGATCGCGGCGAGCCCTGGAAAGCTGGTGATGATTTCGGCATCCGGATGGCGCTCGAAGTGCTCGGTGGTCGCCGAGGTCAGGGCTTCGACCGCGGTGCAAGCGGCGTCGAGACGGTGCACCAGCGTCCGCAGTTGGATGCCCATTGCCTGCTCGATCAGCGTCGGCTGACGCAGTTGTTCACTGCGAAAGACCTCCCGAAGGCGCGCCGCATCGGCATCAACATTGCGCTGACGGCCCGCCTTCCTCAGCAGGGCGCGAAACCTGGCGATTGTCAGCTTCGCCGCCGCCTCGGGTGTCGGGGCGGCGGCGAGAACCGTCCGGGCGTCGGCTCGAGTTATCCCGCCACCGCTCAACGCATCGAACGCGGCCAGGGCGGCGGGGAAGTAGTCCTTGAGCAGCGAGCGGATCTGGTTGCCGAGCGCGGTGCGCGCCCACACCGCGTCCTGTTGAGCGCGGGCGAGGACCTTGATCGCGCGTGCGAGGTCGGTGTCGTCCGGGATCTGTCGGTGCGAGGTGGCGTCGAGGCGCAGAATGTTGGCGAGCATGACCGCGTCCGCGGCATCGGACTTCGCGCCGGAGACAGTGCGCTGGCTGCGGTACCGCGAGGCAGAGAGCGGATTGATCGCGTACACGACCCGACCGCTCGCCCGCAGGGCTGCGACCCACAAACCACGGTCGGTTTCGATGGCTACCGGTATCAGGTCCTCGGCCGTGTCGCCTGCGTCAACGAGCATCTCGAGCTGGCGGGCGAACCCGCCGGCGTCGTTGGCCACCCGTTCCTTCAGCAGCACAGCCCCGTGCAGTCGATGATGGCGATGTCGTGATGGTTGTCGGCCCAGTCGATCCCACAGAATCTGTCCACCTGCTGCACTCCTGTCACGTCGAGGAACACGGTCGGTCGAACCGAGGTGGAGTCACACGACGCCCTAATTGCAGGACTCATCAAGATGGTCCGTCATCTCATCAGTCGTGTCGTGACGCCAGCACACCGCAGGGGCCTCGATCTATCGAAGAGCTCGCAACTCGTGAACACCACTTCAGAGGTTGATCCCTGCGGCCGGCTCGCACCACGAGCAGGACACCACCGAAACCCTCCACACCGGGTGAGCCGCGCCGTTCTGTGTAAAGCCATCCCACAAGCCGGCCGCCAGGAACCCATAAGCGTCACACCCACACCGGCGCGGAGGGGCCGGTCACGCAGGCGTTCGGCCCGCGTAGGAATCAATTAGGAACCCTCCGCTGCCCACCTGGCGCCACCAGCCACCATACCCGATAGACTCGCTCATATGTTCGAAGAACTCGACTCCTGGGACGAGTTATGGCCGCAGACCCCCACGCTGCGCCGATTCGAGCCACCACGACCCGTGATCTTCTACGCAGACCGCGCGCTCCCGCTCGCCCGCAATCAGCGCCGAGCCGACCGTATCGCCCTCAGGGTCCGCGCCGGAGGCCTGCGCATCGAAGGAAAAATGCGCGCCTACCAGCACGCATGGGCCCAACTCGCTTCTCTGCACCAGTCAATTCGGACTGAGTTTGTGCCGTGGGGTGATCGCGGGTTTCGACCTGTGTTGTCGATATCCGGCAGTAGAGCCGCATCGCCGGTATCTGGTGCTGGCTACCGTGCAACCGATCCGGTCGTGTTTTCCGTTAGTTAGGCATGAACACTCTCGATCCTGCGAACCAGGCGGGCGACATGAAGTCTGATCGCGACGGCGAGTTCGAAGGACTCGTCCGGCGGCGCCTGGTCAACTTGCTGATCGATCATCAGCGCGGGCCGTCCGTGCGACGGGCCGGCCCGGCCCCAGACTTGGTAGCGAGGGGAAGTCCTGGGCGGCCGATCGGGCGGTGTTGCCGTCGTAGGCGTAATCCGCTCGAACATCACACGCGGTGTGTCGATGTCGCCGGCCACGCGAACGAGATGGCAAGCGTCGTCGAGTTCGGTCAACTCGAGCACGTCCCAAGCTAGGCCTCGACCCGGACTAGGAGAAAAGCTGGTCGAAGAACTGGTTCATGCCTGCCTTTGATCGCGTTGGCGTGCGCGGCAGCGTGATGGCCGCGACCGCGGCGAGTGCCGACAACATTTGTGGCGATTCCTGGCCTCAGGTGTCAATTTGCGATCTTCCGAGTAATGAATTTGACGTGCATGGAATGCGCCTCAATCTGAAAGTGCGCCCATGCTGTGAATATATCGATATATGCGCACTTTGATACCCGTCGCATTAACCGAATCAGCTGCCAGATTGACAATAAACATGCCTGTATCTTGCCTGGAGGATTCGCGTTTCTGCGGTCGGGCCTCGTAGGAGGTCGGCGGGTTTTTTGCTGCAAAAGTGCAGTTCAGACCCGGTTGGTGTCGTGTTGTAGCTTCGGGTGAAGGATGTGCGAGCGCGTCTCGGGGTGGGCTTTGATTCACCGACAGAACAATTTATCGAATTTTTCCCCACGGGCATGCGATCCGTATTACGGTATCCCCGGAATTCATCCAGTCGATCGTTCAGATCGTACGAGAAAGGGAATTTATGTTGAAGCACCCGATTAAAGTTGCTGTGCTCGCCGGCCTCGTTGCCGGGGGGTCACTGATGACCGCCGCTCCTGCGATGGCCGCTCCGGTTACCACTTCCCCCCCACCGCACAGCGGCTCCGCCGATGGCGGCGGCAGCCTCGCGAACATCCTCGGCCCCGACTCCCCCCTCGCGCCCCTCCTGAAGCTTCTTCCGACCGGCTCCCTCGGTACCGGCAAGGTCGTGGATGCGACGACGACGCTCGCGGGTCCGGCTACGGCGAAGACCGGTAAGAAGGCGTCGTTCACGGCGACCGTCACACCCTCGTCCTCCACGGGCAAGGTGCAGTTCAAGGTCGACAACAAGGCGGTCGGAGCGCAGATCCCGGTCGTGGGCGGCACTGCCAAGACGGACCTGACGTTCGACAAGGCCGGCGCGAAGTCGGTGACTGCGGTGTTCGTCGGTGCTGACGGCAAGGAGTACGCCTCGGCACCGCACACCGTTACCGTCACCAAATGACAGGCGCTCGATGACGAGAGCCTGACGTCGCGGCGTCGGCTGCAATACGGCGGGTGGGTGTTGATCGAGCCGATCACACCCACCCGCCTGGCGTTCTTCGTCGTGCGCGCCCGACGCGAGGCATACGAGGAGAGCCCTCATGATTTCGCCAGTGGTTACTACCGTCCCCGCCTCCTTGAGGTTGACCCCCGCGGTCGAAGGTCAGGGTGAGGTCGATGCCTTCGGTTTCGTCGAGCCAGCCTTCGTCGTGTGCGCGTTGGTGAGGTTGCTCAAGGTCGGTTTCACTGAACTTGGTTGCGACTCAGACTCGCTCGAACGTCGGCTCTGCGGGTTGACCGCCGAACGCAACCGCCCCATCGTCGCCTCGACGTCCTCGCGGGTGGCGCGATCCCACCGCACCCCGAGTGCCGCCAAGACCTTCCACCACCACCAGCAGATCCTGCGTATATGACCGAACCGTCAGCGGGCTGAGGTCGGACGGAACCAGGCTCGACAGATACGACGAGACCGCCTCGACCTCCGTCCCGTCGACCAACACCACATACGGCACCACACCAGGCGGCTCGGCACGCTGTATGACCCCCACCCCCGGCAGCACGATGCGGCCCTCACGAAACGCTCGCCTCAGCTCGTCCACGCCACGCACCCTTTGTCAACATCAGGCCCGCAGATCGCCCGTTGAAGGTGCAGTTAACAGGACCGACTCCCAATGGCTCGCCGCCATCGCCGTCCCGGTCACCAACGGCAACGGCCACACCACCCTCGCCTTGTGGGTGCCCTCCGACGCCATCGAAGTCCCAGGCCAGGACGACGCCGAGCGATGCGATGCACCACCGATCGACGCGGCCGCCGCACCGCGCACCGGTCAAAAAGACGATTTGCCCACTCCTGCAGGGGGCCGGCCTAGCGCAGCTCCCGCGGACCCGGCCCTCAGCGGGCCCACCTCAGGCAGCTCGTACCCCAGCACCGTCGGCCGCCACCGGCGGGTGTAGTGATTGCGGGGCTCCGGCCCCACACCCCGGCCAATCTCCAAGGGTGGGTCGGAGACCTTTCGGGTGTGGTGTTCCCTCAGACCGCGCGTTCAGCTTCACGATGGCCTCGGAAAAGTCACCCTCCCACCGGTGCTCGCCAAACCCGGTCGTCAGATCGGCATTCACGGTTCGGTCTGCAGTCGGGTCACAGGTGATGGCCGCTACCGGCTCGAAGTCGTCGGGGACGGTGCCCGGTCGCGGCTGTTTCGCCAGGAGATCCTGCGGTGTTGCGGCTATGCCGTCGAGGTCCGTCGGCATCCGGCACGTCGCCGCGCCCACGACCTCCGCAGGCTCCCGGACCGGCGCGGGTCCGTGGATATACCCGCACCCTGCCAACACAGTGGCCAACGCCAGAAACACCGAAACGCGTCGACTCATCACCGATGCATGGTTACGCGAGCTAGTCGTTTTCGGGCTATTTTCGTTCCATCCACCACGAAAACGACCAGCTCGCGGTTGATGTCCGGGCCACCATCCGCAAGCCGACATGCGGCGGCGCAGCCACAGAGCACCACTGGGTCGACCGACCCACGGCTCGGTCACTGCCCGATGAACTGCCCGATGCCTTCGCCGCCGAGGATTGCGTTGCCAAGCATCATGCCGACCACGGCCGCGATCAGGACTCCGACGACATTCCAGACGCTGCCCTTCCGTTTCTTGGGCGCTTCGACAGATGCGCCTTGCTGCCAGGCCTGCCCATCCCAGTACAGCTGCGAGCCGGAACCGTCAGGGTTCGGGTACCACCCGGGAGCATTCATACATAAGTGGTATCAGACGAACCCGACAATCCAGTCATCCGAGTGGCTTTCAGCCCGACATACGAAAGCGGTTGGCTCGCGGCGTAGTTCAAGCCCGGGTCAGCGGCCACACGGGTCGGCGGGCGAGGATCCAGGCGCACCCGCCGTCCCCGGAGTTCCCGGCGCACCCGGAGTTCCCGGCGCACCCGGAGTTCCCGACGTCCCCGGAGTTCCCGGTGCAGCGGACGCCCGCGGCTTATGGGGCGCAGGCAGGTCGGCCGGATCGGGCTGTGACGGGTCGGGGTCGCTGACCAGCCGCACCGAATAGCTGAGACCGCCCGCGCGCCAGGTGGCCGGCTCCGTGGTGGGTCTGAGCGGGGACGCGCCCGCCCGCGCACACGGGTCGACAGGGAGGCCGGGAGACTTCAACTCGGAGACGTCGTTCTGCTCAGGGGTGGCCGGGGCGGCGGGTCCCTGCGTCGACGTCGGCGCAGGCGCCACCAGTACGGCCGTGAGACCGGCGAGCAGGACCGCGACGACCGCGGCCGCACCGGCGAGCACCTTCCCCTTGGGAAGTGCCTTCGCCTCCCCCGGCGCCGTCGCCGCGAACGCGGCGGGCACGGACGCCTGGCCTTCCGCAGCGCTGATCGCGGCGCCGGTCGCCAGATGCCACCGGCCGGCATACGGGACCACGGCGGCCAGGCCGAGCGCACCTGCTGCGGAACGGATCACGCTCGTCTCGGACGGCCGGATTCCGAGCACGACGACGGCGACCTTGCCGCGCGGGGCACCCGACCGCATGTCCTCCAGCAGCGCGCTGGTGAAGGACACCTCGCTGAACGTCCCCGCTGTCACCCGCTGGACGCCTGCCTGTGCCACACCGGACCGCAGATCGACCGCGTGGGCGAGCACCTCACCCGGCCACTCGGCCAGGACGAGAGCGGTGCGGGCGCCTGCCAACTCGGGTATCGAGCGCAGGAAGGCCAGCCGGGCCTCGGCCGCACCGACCACCGTGACGGTGGGCACGCCGTCGCTGCCCAGCTTCGCCTTGATCGCGTCCGCCGCCACCGGGTCGGCGGCAACGATCCCGACCGCCGTCGGGCTCAGTCCGATCCGCCTGGCCCGGTCCACCATCTGTTCGGTGGCCCAGACGGCCTGTCCGACATCGTCTCCGGCCCTGTCCTCGAAGCGGCTGTCCACCGGCCCGAGACCGGGCACATCGGTATCGATGAGGACCGCTCGCACGCCCTCCTTGCCGAGCGTCACTCCCACTGACTCCCGCACGCGTCCTCCACCGTTTCCCGTCGACAGTGGCTCGCGGGTAACCGGAAGGGACGCCTGTGGTTGCGGCCCGCCGAATTCCTCACTCAGTCCGTCGAATCGAGGTCACCGTAGCGGACCGCCCCCGAGGCGTGCAGCCGTACCCCGCCCGCGGCGCGGTTCGGACCCGCCGAGCGGCGTCGTCCGCTAGCTCGCGGCGCGCACAGGAACCGGGTCGGCCTCGACCCGTCCGCCCCACCGACCGAGTGCGGTCCCCGGTGCGGCGAAGAAGGTCGCATGGAACCCGAGCACCACCACGCCCATGACGCCGAGGATCAGCGGGCCGAAGAACAGCGGGTACTCCGCGATCTCCACGGCCAGGTACCGGTAGCCGAGCAGCAGCGCCGCGAACGCGACCGCACCGCCGACCACGAGCCGCACGCGGAACCGCCCCCAGCCCCGCTCGGGGTCGCGCAGCGCGGACTCCAGGGTCAGGCACAGCACGACGCCCGCGACCAGGTCGACGCCGTAGTGGTAGCCGAACCCGAGGGTGGCCATCAGCGTGCACACCAGCCAGAAGGTGCCGCCCCAGCGCAGCCACCGCGGACCGCCCCTGGAGTGGATGAAGATCGCCAGCGCCCAGGCGGTGTGCAGGCTGGGCATGCAGTTGCGCGGCGCCGGACTGTCGAACGGGATCGCCACCGGGTCGACGACATTCGGCACCACGGCGGGCCAGTAGTTGCCGAGCTGGGAGCCCTCGCCCGCGGTGCCGAACGCGAAGTCCGGGCCGACCACGGGGAAGAGCACGTAGAACAGCGGACCGATCAGCCCGATGAGCAGGAAGGTGCGCACCAGATAGTGCGACGGCCAGCCGTTGCGGAGCTGATACAGGGCGACGACGATCGCCGCGACCGGCAGCTCGATGTACACCCAGTGCAGCACCCCGTAGCCGACGCCGCCGAGCGCATCGACCACGCCGCCCATCACCCAGGACGGATTGCCCAGCGCCCGGTCCGCGAGCTGCACGTATTCGTCGAGCACCAGCGGGCGGGTCAGCACGGTGATCTGCAGCCAGACGTCGCCGACCTTGGTGGCCAGGATCAGCAGCGCGCCGAGCCCGACGCCGCGCAGCGCGCTACGCCGCTGTTCGCCGGTCCAGGCCACCGCCGCGTAGAGCCCGATCCCGGTCAGTACCAGGGTGGGGCCGTTCCCGATGGCGACGGGCCCGTCGAACAGCAACCGGCCAGCCGCGAACAACAGGTCGAGGACGATCGCGGCGGCCAGCGCACGGATACGCTGCGGGTTGGTGAGCCCGACCAGCGCGAGCGCGAATCCCGCCCACGGCAGCGACATCGATTTGGGGGTGCCGACGAAATCCTTGGCCAGGCTGTGCAGCGGGCCCTCGAAGCCGTATCGCATCGCGACCAGTTGCAGGGCGACCAGGGCCGCGACCAGGACTACGCCCGCCGAAATGAGGGTGGGGTGCGACCGCAACGAGAGCCGACCGGTCCCGGAGACCGGTGAGTCGTTGATCAGCACCGGTCCATAGTAAACGGAGCGTGAACGCGGACTTACGTGTCGAGCTCGGTCACCAGGGAATCGACGACGAGTGTCAGGTCACCGCCGGAGGCCGCGGCGACCTCGCGCTGACGGAGGTAGGACGCGCCGCGCTGCGGGATGTCGGCCACCCGCGCCAGTTCGTCGGCGCAACCGAGCGACCTCGCCACCGGCATCAGCTGCTCCAGCAGATCGTCCAGGTCATCGGTGACCAGCCGCTCGTTGCTGTCGGCATCGAGAATGATCTCCGCGTCGAGCCCGTACCGCGCGGCCCGCCACTTGTTCTCCTGCACGTGCCACGGCGGCATACCGGGCAGCTCCTCGCCCGCATCGAGCTTGCGGTCGAAATACACCACCAGGCAGTGGATGAGGGCGACGATGGCGCCCAGCTCGGTCCGGGTGGAGATGCCGTCGCAGACGCGCACCTCGATCGTCCCCCACTGTGGTGCGGGCCGGATATCCCAGTGCAGCCCACCGAGCTTGTCGATGACGCCGGTCTTGAGCTGATCGTGGGCGAATCCCTCGAACTGCGACCAGGTTTCGAACTGGAATGGAAGACCGGCCGTCGGCAGTTGCTGAAACATCAACGCCCGGTTGCTGGCGTATCCGGTATCCACGCCGGTCCACATCGGCGATGAGGCCGAAAGCGCAAGCAGGTGAGGGTACTTCACCAGCAGCGCGTTGAGGATCGGGAAGACCCGATCGGCCGAGGAGATCCCGACGTGCACGTGCACACCCCAGATCAGCATCTGGCGTCCCCACCACTGGGTGCGCTCGATCATCTCGTCGTAGTGCGGGCTGCGGGTCAGCTGCTGGGTGGACCATTCCGCGAACGGGTGGGTGCCCGCGCAGAACAGGTCGACGCCGATCGGGTCTGCGACCCGGCGCACCAGGTGCAGGGTCTCGCTCAGGTCGTCGATCGCCTCGCCGACGGTGTCGCAGATCCCGGTGACCAGCTCGACGGTGTTGCGGAGCAGTTCCTTGTGCAGGCGGGGCGACTCACCACCCGCGAGGGAGTGCGCCGCGTCGAAGATCTGTCCCGCGGTGTTCGAGAGATCGCGGGTGGTCTTGTCGACCAGGGCGATCTCCCACTCGACGCCGATTGTCGGCCGGGGCGAACCGGCGAAGTGGACTCCCACACTGCGAATCCAACCACAGCGATCCGGCAACCGCCGTCACCGGGACCGGGACCCCGAACACCAGAACGACCCCCCACCGTGGCGGTGAGGGGTCGTTCTGCTGTTCAGTGCCCTACTCGATGACGGCGCAGGCGACGCGGCCACCCGCATCACCGGTGGCCAGCGTGGCCTGGTCCGGCACCGGAGCGTTCTCCGGGAGGGTGTACCGGTTCGGGATGTTAGCGAAGTTGTCCGCGTTCGCGTGCACGACGATCGCGGTGCCCTTGCCGTGGTTGCGCAGGTCCTCGAGGGTGACGGCGTCGGTGGTGGTGACCAGCTCCGCGGTGCCGTCCTCGCGCACCTGCAGCGAGGTCAGGTCGCCGCTCGCGGGATGTCCGGTGTGACCCTCCGCCTGGAAATGCCCACCGGCGGAGAGGAAGTCGCCGGGCGCGCCGCCGGACGGCGCCACCGAGTTCGCTTCACACTTGGCGACCTCGTGGATGTGCAGGCCGTGGAAACCGGGCGTGAGGTGCTCGGCCTCGACCGAGACCTGGACGAAGCCGTCACCCTCGGTGAACCGAACGGTGCCCACCTCGGCGCCCTTCGCGTCCTTGAGCTCGACGTCGATCGCACCCTCCTCGGCCGCCGATCCGTGGCCGCCCTCCGCCGAGCCGTGGCCCGGAGCGGACGCTCCCGTCCACACCGGAGGGGTGGTGCCGGGGACGTCGCTCGGCTCCTGGCCGTTGGAGCACGCGGTGAGGCCAAGGGCCGCGATCGCGACCATCGGGGCGACGACGCGCCAGGACACGCGGGCGGGACGGCGTGCACTCTCGGCACCGCCGAGATGCGAGTCGCGTCGGGTAAGCAGGGCCATCAAACCGCTCCTTCTAGATGGGCTGGAAGTGAACTGATCATAGACAGGCGCGCGGAACGGTCGTCCGCTGGTGCGTCCACCTAGGGCGCGGTGACGATCACGATGACGCCGGGCGACGCGCTCGTGATGCCGGGGAACCTCGGCTCGGCGGACACTCCAAGCGTCTCGGCGATCTCCATCGCGGCGGCCTTCTCCGCAGGCGACGAAGCCGAGTAGTACACGGTGGTCGAGCTCACGGAGCCGTCGCTGTAGTTGCCGGTCTCGCCGACCGTCCAGCCATCGGACTCGATGGTCCTGGCGGTCTGCGCGGCCAGGCCGCTGACCGTGCTGTTGTTGAGCACCCGGACCGGCACCGCCGACTTGTCCTGGACCGGTGCGGTCGTGGTGGTGGTTGCGGCGGCAGCCGTGGTCGGGGTGATCGCGGCGGGCGGGCGGGCCGAGGTGGCGGCGGCGGGCGGCCTTGCGGAGGTGACCGAAGCGGCCCCGTTGCCCGTTGCCCGCGCAACGCTCGAGGTGGTGGTCTCGGGCTGCTCCGACCCGGAATCGTCTCCGGAGAGCGCCATCGCGCCGATGCCGGCAAAGGCGATCGCGAGCGCAATCAGGACCATCGCGAACGCACGCAGCGGTGGTCCGCTCGGTGGCTGCTCAGGAGTGCTCACTCGAATGACCTTAGAGGCCGCGCCGCGTCCGCCGACACCTAGGTGATGTCGAATCCGAGGCGACGTGCCGCGCGCGCCTTCTGCCTACTCGCCCGCAGACGGCGCAGCCGCTTGACCAACATCGGGTCGGCTGCGAGGGCCTCGGGGCGGTCGACCAGCGCGTTCAGCACCTGGTAATAGCGGGTGGCGGACATGTCGAAGAGTTCCTTGATGGCCTCTTCCTTGGCGCCCGCGTACTTCCACCACTGGCGCTCGAAGGACAGGATGTCGTGGTCGCGGCGGGTCAGTCCGTCCTCGCCGATCGCGTTCGCCTCTTGCGGGTCGGTCTGCTCGGAATTCCGGTTACGCGCCGCTGCCCCGTCCATCTCACTCCCTCAACTTCGAGCTCTCGCCCAACGCCACTGCTCTCGCGTGATGCATCGAAACCAAAGTTCCCCGACGACCCGGCTGGCTTCACGATTACCGGGCAACGAATTACATATCTGTTCTTCCCGGGGATTATTCAACCATGATCCGCACGGGCGCGGCCTGGTTGCGGTGCTGGCGCGTCGCGTCCGGGCGCCCCACTATCCTTGCTCGAATGGCAATACTTCCGATCCGGATCGTGGGCGATCCGGTGCTCCACGAGCCCACGCGGCCCGTCACCGAATCGCCGGCGGAAATCGCCGAGTTGATCGCTGACATGTACGAGACGATGGACGTCGCGAACGGCGTCGGCCTGGCGGCGAATCAGGTCGGCGTCCCGATGCGACTGTTCGTCTACGACTGCCCCGACGTCGACGGCGACGGGAACTCGATCCGCCGTCGCGGCGCCGTGGTCAACCCGGTTCTCGAGACCTCGGAGATCCCCGAGACCATGCCTGACCCCGACGACGACGAGGAGGGCTGCCTCTCCGTTCCCGGCGAGCAGTTCCCGACCGGCCGCGCCGACTGGGCCAGGGTGACCGGCACCGAGGCCGACGGCTCGCCGGTGGAGATCGAGGGCACGGGGTTCTTCGCCCGGATGCTCCAGCACGAGGTCGGACACCTCGACGGGTTCCTCTACGTCGACGTGCTGATCGGCCGCAACGCCAGGGCCGCGAAGAAGATCATCAAGCGCTCCGGCTGGGGCGTCCCGGGCAAGAGCTGGGTGCCGGGCACGGTCGAGGATCCCTTCGGCCACGATGACTGACATCGTGCTCGGTAGCCGGGTGGTGTTGCGATACGAACTGCCGCCCGGCTACCCGCAGCCCCTGACCGACATCATCGGGGAGTTGGTGTCGCTCACACCGGCCGTCGTGGTCCGCGCACCGGACGGTCGAGTGGTGCAGGTCGTCCCCGACAAGGTCGTCGCGCTCAAGTCGATCGGCGCCCGACCGATCCTGAGCCGGGAGATCCGCGCGCTCGAGCTGGCCGCCGCCGACGGCTGGCCCGGCCTCGAGCAGAGCTGGATCAACGGCTGGCTGGCCCGCTCCGGTGGCGGGTTCACCGGCCGCGCCAACTCGGCGTCTCCCCTCGGGAAGGCCGACCGGATCGGCGACCTCTACAGCGGCGACACCCTCGAACGCCTGCAGAAGTGGTACGCCGATCGCGAGCAGCCGCTGCGGCTGCTGCTGCCGGACCGCCTCGGCAACGCCCCCGCCGACTGGGAGACCTCGGACGAGGTGCTGGTGATGGCCGCGGAGATCGCGAACCTCACCCTGCCCGAAGGCGATTCGCTGGTGACCGTGTCCGGCGAACCCGACGATCAGTGGCTGCCGCTGTACGACCACAACGGCGCAAAGCTGCCGGACTGCGCCCAGGAGGTGCTCGGGTCGGTCCGCGACGGCGAGCTCGGCTTCGGCCGGCTCGGCAGCCCGAGCACCGAACTGCTCGCCATCGCGCGGGCCGCCGTGACCGAGGCGCCCGACGGCCGACGCTGGGTCGGACTGAGCGCGGTGGAGGTGGCGCCCGCCCATCGCAGGCGCGGGCTCGGGATGCTGATCTGCGCGGAGATGATCCGCTGGGGCCGCGACCGGGGCGCGACACACGCCTACATCCAGGTGGTGGCCGACAACGAGGCGGCGATCGCCCTGTACCGCACGATGGGGATGCTCGACCATCACCGGTACCGCTACGCGGCGGCGCCAGGCACCGCCTGGTAGCCGCACGAGTGTGCACGGACGACGGCGCCCTCCGGACCCACCGGGGGCGCCGTCGCACTCGCACTCGCACTAGGCTGCCTCGAATGCGATTGGCGACGTGGAATGTGAACTCGGTCCGGGCCCGCACCGATCGGGTCGTGGACTGGCTGGTGCGCACCGACACCGACGTGCTGGCGATCCAGGAGACCAAGTGCCGTGACGACCAGTTCCCGACGGAACGGTTCACCGAGCTCGGCTACGAGGTCGCCCACATCGGACTGAGCCAGTGGAACGGCGTCGCGATCATCTCCCGCGTCGGACTCGAGGACGTGCAGATCGGCTTCGAGGGGCAGCCGGGCTTCGCCAAGCCCGCGGCGGACAGCCTGGACATCGCGACCCCGGTCGTCGAGGCCAGGGCCATCGGCGCCACCTGCGGCGGGGTCCGGGTGTGGAGCCTGTACGTGCCGAACGGGCGCGAGCTCAGCGACCCGCACTACGAGTACAAGCTGGACTGGCTGGCCACCCTGCGCGACGACGCCGCGAAGTGGTTGGCCCAGGACCCCAGCGCCCAGATCGCGCTGGT
This sequence comes from Rhodococcus sp. NPDC055112, assembly GCF_053607505.1. Taxonomy (NCBI): domain Bacteria; kingdom Bacillati; phylum Actinomycetota; class Actinomycetes; order Mycobacteriales; family Nocardiaceae; genus Rhodococcus; species Rhodococcus sp. NPDC055112. Next base: position 32,656 of record NZ_JBSGTR010000035.1, on the reverse strand, counting down.
CGGCGATTGGAACGTGGCACCGACCGACGAGGACGTCTGGGACCCGGCGCTGTTCGAGGGAAAGACGCACACCTCGCAGCCGGAACGCGACGCCTTCGACGCCTTCCATGAGGCGGGCTTCGTCGACGTCGCCCGCCCGTTCACCCCCGGTCCCGGCGTCTACACGTACTGGGACTACACACAGCTCCGGTTCCCGAAGCGCCAGGGCATGCGGATCGACTTCGTCCTCGGCTCCCCCTCGCTGGCAGAACGGGTCTCCGGCGCGTCCATCGACCGCGAGGAGCGCAAGGGCAAGGGCGCCAGCGACCACGCCCCCGTCGTGGTCGAGCTGGGCTAGCCGGAGACGCGGCGAGCGCGCAGCAGTGCGGCGGTCAGCCACAGCGCGCCCGCCGCCACGAGCACCCCGTGCGCGACCCGCATCCAGGGGCTGCCGAAGAACTGCGGGATGAACAGGGCGAACCCGACCGCGAGCGGGACCCCGCTCCATCGCGCCACCACCCCGGACCGCCAGATCCCGACCGCTGCGGTGACCGTGCCCGCGGCGACCAGCAGCAGCCCCACCGCGAACATGGTCATCTGGGTGCCGCCGCCGCGAACGCCGTCGACCAGGCCGAGCAGTTCCGGGGTCCCGTCCGCGACCGCGCGCCCGCCGATCGCGTGCAACCCGAAGTCCTCTGCGCCGTAGTAGGGCAGGGTCATGCCGACTCCCACCCAGGTCAGCGCGGTCGCCGCGATCCCGGCTCGGTCGCCATCGGTACCACGGAGGATCTCCCGTAGTGCCTGCACGGCGAGGCCGAGCAGCAGGAACCCGATCATCCCGAAGAAGTGCGCCGCGACCCACGCGCCGGACGCGTAGGCCCGCGCGCCGTCCATGGTGGTCTGGTTCAGGTAGTCCGAGTACGGCCGGACCGCGGGATAGAGCAGGAACAGCACCCCCGCCGCACCGAACAACACCGCGGCCGCGGCTCGTGCGCGATCGGTGCCAACGCCCTGTGCTGTGTCGATCATGCTTTACCTCCTCAGTAACGAGAGCAGCGCTCTCTATTATGAGCAGTGTTCACTATGGCGCCGGAGAAAACAAGAGCAGTGCTCTCAAATTACGGACGCTCGGCCGCCCGGTCTACGATTCATCCACCATGTCCGCCCGGTCCGGGCGTGCTTCGCAGGCATCGCGCCGCCCCCATCGCAAGGAGTCCGCCGTGGAGACCCCGCGCGATCAGCCCGACCGCACCGAGGTCGAATGGTTCGAGGCAGGCGAACGCCGCGCGGCGCCGTGGCGGTCCAACAGCAGCGTCAAGCCGCCGAAGAAGGTCGAGACCTTCGGCGACGAACTCCGCGCCGACGATGCGATGCGGCTCGCGTCCGAGGGCACCGCGATCCTCTGGCGCGGCGATTTCCTCGGCGCGAGGCAGTTGCTCGACGCGCTCAAGCGCCGGCTCGACCGGCAACAGGTCAAGGCCGATCCCGACCTCGCCGTCACCTTTCATCGGCACCGGCAGGCCAGGGCGCACCGCACCCGCATCCTGAGCATGGTCCTGATCGAGCTCGGCGCGGACTTCGGCATCGACCTCCGCCGCGCCCCCGACATCAGGGACGCGTGCCGGGAGGCATACGGCGAGGCGGCCGAGCCAAGCGTCGCCTCCCTGCAGGAGCTGCTCGGGGCGGTGGGCGCGCACGAGTGGCGGCGGCGCGGCGTGCTGGTCCCCGCCCTCGAGGCGCGAATCCACCCGCACTACGGCGTGTTCGCCCCCACCAGGAACGAGTACGTCGACCTTGTCGCGGAGGCGCAGTTGCCCACCGCAGGAACGGCGTTCGACCTAGGTACCGGGACCGGTGTGCTGGCCGCCGTGCTGGCACGTCGGGGTGTCGGACGGGTGGTGGCCACGGACATCGAACCCCGCGCGGTGGCCTGCGCCACCGACAATCTGCAGCGGCTCGGGCTCGCCGACCTGGTGGAGGTGGTCCGCACCGACGTGTACCCGGCAGGCACGGCCGACCTGGTGGTGTGCAACCCCCCGTGGGTGCCCGCCGCCCCGACGTCCTCGATCGAGCTGGGCGTGTTCGACCGCAAGGGGCACATGCTCACCGAGTTCATCCGGGGCCTGCCGGATCATCTCAACCCCGGCGGCGAGGGCTGGCTGGTGCTCTCCGACCTGGCCGAGCGCCTCGGCCTGCGCACGCGAGCACAGCTGACGGACCAGTTCGAGCAGGCGGGCCTGACGGTGCTGGGCCGCACCGACACCCGGCCGCGACACCCGCGCGCGAGCGGAGCCCGCCCCGAGGGACGCGGCACGGGCGGACGCGACCCGTTGTCCGCCGTCCGCGCCGCCGAGGTCGTCTCGCTCTGGCGACTCGCGGTCCGCGCGCACTGAGGCGCGGACCGGCAACCACCTAGCGGACGAGCTCCCTAACCAGGCCGTCCGCGCAGCCGCCCGCGAAGCCGGTCACCGCACCCGAGGCGGCACCCACGGCCACCCCGCCGACCAGCCCGGCCGGACCCGCGGCAACGCCCGCGGCGGACGCCGCGGTCACGGCGCCGGACAGTGCTCCCGCGATCGCGGGCTTCACCCCGGACTTCACGCACTCCTCGGCGAAGGCACCGGCCTGGTTGACGACCTCCGCGGCCACCACGACCCCGGCGTCGATCGCGGTGTCGACGACCGCCGACACCACCTTGCCGCCCTCGGCGATGGAGTAGGTGATGCCCTGGACCGCGCCGTTGACCTCGAGGCGCAGCGGAAGGTTCTCCAGGACGCGGCCCGCCTCGTTCACCGCGGCGATGGCGTTCGTCTGGGTGTCCCGGACGAACCGTCCTGACTCGAGCTTGATCTGCGCGGTGCTCGCCTCGACCTGGGTCGCGACGAACTTGGCGAACTCCCGGATGGGACCCGCCTGCGCGGGCGGCGCGACGGCCACCGAGGCGAGCGCGAACCCCGCGACGCCGAGCGCGACGGCCAGCGGGGCCGTCGCCGCCCTGGCATCGGCCGAGATCCCGGCCACCCGACCCGACCTGCCCTTGGCGCCCTCGCGCACGGCAGCAACGATCGTCATTCTTCCCCCAGTTGCACGGCGCGTCGATGCGCGAAGCGATGAGATACGCCCGCCACCGCGGTGCCGGGGGAAGCCGAAATCTGTTTCGGATCCCCGTTTTCCAGCCCCGACCGCGACGGGTCAGGGGAAGCATAGGGTCAGTGCCGCTCTCCGTGTCGGGCTACGGCGAATTCGGGGTCGGACTGAGGTTCTCGTCGACGATCAGGTCCAGCTCCTCGGGGTGGCTGCCCAGGTAGCGCTGCACGTACGTGCAGACCGGTCGCAGCCGCCAGCCGCGTTCCCTCGACAGCGCCAGCACGTCGCCGACCAGCACGGCGGCCCAGCCGCGACCGCCGTACTCCTCCTTGACGACCGTGTGCATGAGCGCGACCACCTCCCCGCGGCCGCCCGTGAACTCGGTCGACTCGCCCCCGCCGCGATAGCCGAGGATGCCGATCAGGTCGTCGCCGACCCAGAGGTCGAAGCGGGCGTGCGAGGGGTTGTCCACGACGCGCGCGAGCGCCGGGTTGGCGAGGACAGGAGCGGGCGCAGTCACCACCGCTGCCGGGACGGGAGGTCGCTTGAAGATGTGAGACACCTCACCATGGAAGCAGTCCCGCCCCGGCCCGGTCGCCCGATTTGGGGCCGATGGTGCGATTTGTTGCCCAGTCACCATCGAATCGTGGCCGAATCGGCACCCGAAGTTCTCACACGGGGACGATGAGGTCCCTGTACTCGGGGTTGTCCGCGACGAATCGCTGGAGATAGGTGCAGACCGGCCGGATCTTCCAGCCGTAGGCCCGCGCCGCGTCGAGGGATCGGCGCACCATCACCGCCGCGAGTCCCCTGTGACCGAAGTCCTCGACGATCACGGTGTGCATGAACGAGACCACCGGCGTCGCGACGGTGGACCGCTTCGCGCTCCGTGTGTCCAAGTCGTAATAACCGAGAATGCCGACGAGGTCCCCGTTGAGCCTCAGCTCGAACCGGTTCTGACCTGCATTGTTCGTCACCTCTGCCGTCGGCGATTCCGTGATCATGTGCCCATCTCCTTGCCCGATCCGTAATCACAATGTGATTTCCGCCACTATAGGCAGCAGGCCGCTCCGGCGTCCCGATTAATGCCAAGAAATCTCCACGCACCCAGCCGCGGTCGCCCGCCCGAGGAATGTGCCCTATGGTCGTGGCCGACAACTACACACCCCACGGGGGCTCGCACCAGCGGGCTGAGAGGACGGCTAGGGCCGTCGACCGTTGAACCTGACCGGGTAATGCCGGCGTAGGGAGAGCACGCATGAGGGACACCTCTGTTTCTGGCACCACCGTCACCACCGGCCCCATCGAGGGCAGCAGCAAGCAGTACCTGACCGTCGACGGCCTGTCCGTGCCGGTCCGCCGGGTCCACCTGACCAACGGCGAACACCTCGACCTGTACGACACCTCCGGCCCGTACACCGATGCGCTGGCGACCATCGACCTCGAGGCCGGCCTCGCGAAGACCCGCGACGGCTGGGCCAAGCCCGATCCCGTCGACCTCGGCGGCACCAGCCGCAGCGGCGGACCCAATCTCGCGCGCACCCAACTGGCCTGGGCCAGGGCCGGGATCATCACCGCCGAGATGCGGTATTGCGCTGCCCGTGAAGGCGTTCCGGCCGAGGTCGTGCGCGAGGAGGTGGCCGCCGGGCGGGCCGTCATCCCCGCGAACCACAAGCATCCCGAGTCCGAACCGATGATCATCGGCAAGCGGTTCCTGGTGAAGATCAACGCGAACATCGGGAACTCCGCGGTCACCTCCTCCATCGCCGAGGAGGTCGAGAAGATGGTCTGGGCCACCCGATGGGGCGCGGACAACATCATGGACCTGTCCACCGGCAAGGACATCCACCAGACCCGCGAGTGGATCCTGCGCAACTCACCGGTGCCCGTCGGCACCGTGCCGATCTACCAGGCGCTGGAAAAGGTCAACGGCGACCCGACCGCACTGACGTGGGAGATCTACCGCGACACCGTGATCGAGCAGTGCGAGCAGGGCGTCGACTACATGACCGTGCACGCCGGGGTGCTGCTGCGGTATGTGCCGCTGACCGCCAAGCGGGTCACCGGGATCGTCTCTCGCGGCGGTTCCATCATGGCGGCCTGGTGTCTCGCCCACCACCGAGAGTCTTTCCTGTACACACACTTCGAGGAACTCTGCGAGATCCTGCGCGAGTACGACGTGACGTTCTCGCTCGGTGACGGGCTGCGCCCCGGATCCATCGCGGACGCCAACGACGAGGCGCAGTTCGCCGAGCTGCGAACCCTCGGCGAACTGACCAAGGTCGCGAAATCCCATGGCGTGCAGGTGATGATCGAGGGTCCGGGACACGTCCCGATGCACAAGATCGTGGAGAACGTCCGACTCGAGGAGGAACTGTGCGAGGAGGCGCCGTTCTACACCCTCGGCCCGCTCGCCACCGACATCGCGCCCGCCTATGACCACATCACCTCGGCGATCGGCGCGGCCATGATCGCGCAGGCGGGCACCGCGATGCTCTGCTATGTGACGCCGAAGGAACACCTCGGCCTGCCCAACCGGGACGACGTGAAGGTCGGCGTCATCACCTACAAGATCGCCGCGCATGCCGCCGATCTCGCCAAGCAACACCCACGGGCGCAGGAGCGCGACGATGCACTGTCGCGGGCGCGCTTCGAGTTCCGCTGGCGCGACCAGTTCGCGCTGTCGCTGGACCCGGACACCGCCCGCGAGTACCACGACGAGACCCTGCCCGCGGAGCCGGCGAAGACCGCGCACTTCTGCTCGATGTGCGGGCCGAAGTTCTGCTCCATGCGGATCTCGGCGGACGTGCGCGAGTTCGCCGAGCGCAACGGGCTGCGGACGCAGGAGGATGTCGACCGGATGATCGAGGCGGGCATGGCCGAGAAGTCAGCCGAGTTCACGGACAGGGGCAACCAGGTCTACCTGCCCGTCGTTTCGGCCGGTGGATAGGCTCTCACGCGTGAAGTTGCTGCCCCTGACCCCGGACGGACAGACCCCGATCCGCGTCCTCACCATCGCCGGAACCGACTCCGGCGGCGGTGCGGGCATCCAGGCCGACTCCCGCACGATGGCCATGTGCGGCGTGCACGCCTGCGTCGCGGTCGCCGCGGTGACGGTGCAGAACTCGGTCGGGGTCAGCGGCTTCCACGAGATCCCGCCGCAGATCGTCGCCGACCAGGTGCGCTCGGTTGTCGGCGACATCGGGGTCGGGGCGGCCAAGACCGGGATGCTCGCGTCGACCGCGATCATCGAGGCCGTCGCGGAGGTGTGCGGCGAGGTGGGTATCGGGCGCGGGCAGGCGGTGCCGCTGGTCGTCGACCCGGTGTGCGCGTCCATGCACGGCGACCCCCTGCTGCACGCCGAGGCGCTCGACGCGGTCCGGCACACCCTGATCCCGATCGCCTCGCTGGTGACGCCGAACCTCGACGAGGTCCGGCTCATCACCGGGATCGACGTGGTCGACGACGCCTCCGCCCGTCGGGCCGCCGAGGCGTTGCACGGGCTCGGGGCGCAGTGGTCGCTGGTCAAGGGCGGACATCTGCGCACCTCGACCTCGAGCACCGACCTGCTCTTCGACGGCGAGGACTTCCACGAGTTCACCAGCCCGCGGATCGACACCGGGAACGATCACGGCGGCGGGGACACCCTGGCCGCCGCGATCGCGTGCGCGCTGGCGAACGGGTATCCGATGCCCGAGGCCGTCGCGTTCGGCAAGGACTGGGTGACCCGATGCCTGGCCGCGTCGTACGACCTGGGCGCCGGCCACGGTCCTGTCTCCCCGCTCTGGCGCCTGCACTGACATGTCTGTGCGCGTCGCCCCTGCCGAGTCGGGGGCGACGCGCACAGCACGCGCAACGTCAGCGCGAGTAGTCCCGGAAGGTCATGACGCCCCCGACCAGGACCACCAACACCGCGAGGATGTAGACCGTGACGCGGAACCAAGCCGGCCCGTAATAGCTGACCACCATCGACGCACCGAGCGCCGCGAGAATCATCACCACCCCGTAGAAGGGCGTGCGTTGCTCCCTGTCCACCATTCATCCAGTGTCCGCCGACGGCGCCACGGGTGGCAATGCCCCGACCTCATCGCGTCTGGACGGTGAAGATGCGCAGGCCGTCCGGGACACCGCGCATCGGGGCGGCGAACAGCCCCCGCCGGTAGGGCTTCGCCGCGGCGCCGAGATCCGCCAGGAACCCCGGCTCGAGCGCCGCCAGCGTGGACTCCGAGACGATGACGTTGCCGTCCCCGCCGAGCTCCATCATGCGGGCGGCCACGTTCACGTCCACCCCTAGCCAGTCGGACGCCACCTGCCGGGGCGACCCGGTGTGCACGCCGATCCGCATCCGCGGCCGGTGGCCCTCGACCTCCACCTCCGCGAGCTGGGTACGGGCGGCGAACATCGCCTCGACGGCGCGGTCCGGCCTGGTGAAGACCGCCATCAGCCCGTCGCCCATCCGCTTGACCACCTGGCCGCCGCGGTCGACGATCGGCGTCTCGACCGCCTTCGCGACCTCGCGCAGCAGTTCGAGGGTCACCTCGTCCCCCGCGCCGAGCGACCAGCTCGAGAATCCGATCAGGTCGGTGAAGACGATGGTCACCTCGCGGGGTCCGCGGCCGCGGCCGGTCCGCTCGAGCAGCGCCTGCCAGACCTGGAGCGCGCCGAGGCTCACCTCGCGGGAGGCACCTGGCCCGTCGTCGAGGAACCGGTCCGCCGCCCTGGCCATCGCCCGCACGCCGCCGGGACCAGCCGTGGACAGCGGATCACCGAAGGACGGGTCACCCGGCAGCGCCCGGCGGATCCTGCGGAACGCGTCGACCACCTGCGGTCGGGTGTTGATCCCGCGGACCCACTGGGCGACGGTCTCGGGCCTACTGCGCCCAGACGCGGGGTCGCGGTCGCTCGCGTCGGTGGGGTCGACGCCCGAGGTCGAGGGGTCCTCAGTCACAGGCCGAAGTGTAACTCAGAGTCACAGATACTATCCGGATCATTGTCCGGCACCCTCCCGCGCCTTCGCCCTGTCCGCCCTTGCGGGAACCCCGTCCGGGCCATCGATGGAGTTCGCGTACGTGCCGACGCCGAACGCCACCGCCGCCGCGTTTTGCGCCAGCGCCGCCCGGTCCACATTCGCCAGGGTGTCCTCCGGCGAGTGGTAGCCGGGATCGAAGGTCTCGCCCGCGGTCCCGCCCCACTTCAGTGCCTGCTCCTCGGACTTGCGCTCGTCCGCCCCGCTGTCCACCCCGCCCGACGGTATCCCCATCTCGATGAACGGGCCGTAGTCGGATCGGCCGTCGAAATCGGTTCCGTCCGCAACGATCCCGCGCCAGGCGAGGTAGCCGCCCAGGGTTCGCTCGATCGCGTCGGAACCCTGGGGTCCCGGCCCGGCGCCCTCCCGGTCGGAATCGTCGCCGTCGAGGGTGAAGTACCCCGCGTTACGCGAGCCGAGCATGTCGAAGTTCAGGTACAGCGCGATGTCCTCGCGTTCACCCTCGCCGAGCCCCTCTGCGTACCGCTCCGATCCGACCAGGCCCAGTTCCTCGGCGCCCCACCAGGCAAAGCGCACCGCGTTCGTCACGTTGGGCGCGCTGCCCAGACGCAGCGCGGTCTCGAGCACGGCGGCCGACCCGGAGCCGTTGTCGTTGATCCCCGGGCCCTCGTCGACGCTGTCCAGGTGCGCGCCGACCAGCACCACGTTTTCCGTCGACCCGGTGGTGGTCTGCGCGATCACGTTTCGGCTCGTGGTCGCCTCTGTGGCGGCCTCCAGCTTCAGCGACAGCTCCGGTGCGGCAGCGACCGCCGGACCCTCGGAGCCGGGCACGCTCACGGCGGGGATCCGAGGGTCCGTGTCATCCCCCAGCGTGCCGCCTGCCAACGGGCCGTCCTCGTTGTTGAAGACGACGATGGCAACGGCGCCGCGGTCGGCCGCCATCCGCTCCTTCTCCGAGAAGGGGCAGACCCCGCGCCGGACCACCACGATGGCGCCCGCGGCGTCGCGCCCGTCGTAGTCGGTCGCCTCGCAGCCGGGGCTGCCGTCGTCCGGTAGGGCGAGTGTCCGCGCCGTGATCCCCTCCTGCGGCGTCGCGGGCGAGTACTCCAGGGTGCTGGCGGTGAACTGGCGGTCACCCGCCCGCAGTTCCACCGGCCCGGCGATGAAGCGGTCCACGTCGAACTCTGGGGTGGACACCTCGAAGCCCGCGTCCCGGAGTCGGTCGGCGACATAGTCGACGCTGGCGTCGTAACCCGCGGTCCCCGCGGCCCGGTTGCCCCCGTTGTCCGAAGCGATCCGCTCGAGCGCCTCCATGTGCGCGGCGACGGCGTCGCCACCGACGGCCGCCGCAAGCGATTGCCCGTCCACCGGCGGCGCGGGCGGCGACTCCTCCTCGTCCCGTCCACACCCGGACACCAGCGCGATCCCGGCCAGCATTGCGGCGGTAGATGCTCCGACCCGTGCCCGAATGGACTGTCGCATTCGCCGAGCGTACTGCGCGCGGGCGGCGGGTCGGCCCGAAAACACACGTGCGCGCCCGGTACCCGAAATCGGGTACCGGGCGCGCATGCTCGAGGTGTGGCCGCGAATTCAGGCGTCGCGGCGGTTCACGGTGAACAGGGCGAGTCCGAAGATCACCGCGACGAAGGCGGCGAAGTACACCAGGCTGCCCCACGGTCCCCAGTGGAAATCGACGCCCTGCGGCGCGCCGAGGAAGTTGTTCGCGTTCATGAAGGGGAGGAACGGCTTGATGTTCTCACCGACCCGCCCGAACAGGCTGAACAGGTTCTCGATCATCAGCGGCCAGAGCAGCAGCAGCGCGATGGCACCCGCCGACTGCCGGAGCAGGGTGCCGACCGCGACGGCGAGCACCACGCACAGGAAGGCGTAGATCGGCACGCCGTAGATCGACCGCCATGCCTCGCCGCCGGACAGTTTCAGCGCCGCACCCGCATCGGATCCCGCCGTCGCCTTGGCGATCGCGTACGCACCGAAGGTGAGCACGAAGGTGAGCAGCGCGCCGAAGCCGCCGATCAGGCCTGCCTTGGTGATCAGCACCGAATCGCGCTTCGGCACGGCCTGGAAGGTGGTGCGGATGATGCCGAACCGGTACTCGCTCGTCACCGCGAGTGCCGCCAGGATCATCAGGACCAGCACGCCGAACCCGGACACCCCGCCGACCGCGTCCGCCAGCGTGGGCAGGAAGGGCTCGAAGTCCGGCTTGTCCCCCTGCGCGATCTGGTCGTTGAACTGGTTCATGCTGGCCTTGGACGTCACCCCGATCACCGCGGCCAGGCCGAGGCCGAGCGCGATGATCGCGACGGTGCACCACCACGGCGACCGGGTCGAGGTGAGCTTGATCCGTTCTGCGTTCACGACACCCATCAGAGCGCCCCTCCCATCACGTCGTCGACGCCTGCAGCGTGGTACTGCACATCGTCCCCCGTCAGTTTCATGAAGGCGTCCTCCAGGGACCCCTGCTGGGCGGCCAGCTCGTGCAGGACGATGCCCTGGCCGCCCGCGATCTGGCCGACGACGTCGGTGGTCGCCTCGAGCACGATGAGTGCGCCGCCGAGTTCGGAGGTGCCGTCCTCACGGACCGTGAGCCCCTGCGAGGTCAGCGCGCTCCGCAGCGCATCCAGCTGGGGGCTGCGCACCCGCACTGTCGATTCGGACGACCGGTCGACGAACTGCTTGACGGTCGTGTCGGAGATCAGGCGTCCCCGGCCGATCACCACGAGATGCTCGGCGGTGAGCGCCATCTCGGAGAGCAGGTGGCTGGACACCAGCACCGTGCGCCCCTCAGCCGCCAAGCGCTGCATGAACTTTCGGATCCAGACGATGCCCTCGGGGTCGAGTCCGTTGACCGGCTCATCGAACAGCAGGACCTTCGGGTCGCCGAGCAGGGTGGCAGCCAGTCCGAGCCGCTGGGACATGCCGAGCGAGAACCCGCCTGCCTTCTTGCCCGCGACCTCGGTCAGGCCGACCAGCCGCAGCACCTCGTCGACACGGGACATCGGGATCCCATTGGACGCCGCCATCCACTGCAGGTGCGCCTTCGCGGACCTGTTGGGGTGCACCCACTTCGCGTCCAGCAGCGCGCCGACGGTTCGGAGCGGCTGCTTCAGGTCGTGGTACGGCTTGCCGTCGATCAGCGCGGTCCCCGCGGTCGGCCGGTCGAGGCCGAGGATCATCCGCATCGTCGTGGACTTGCCCGCACCGTTCGGTCCCAGGAATCCGGTCACCATGCCGGGCTGAACCGTGAAGGTCAGGTCTTCGACCGCCTTCGTGGGCCCGAACTCTTTCGTCAAACCCCTCACTTCAATCATGACGTGAAGGATTCCTCAGTCCGGGCCCGCGCACATCGCCCGCAGGTCGCGTCCCGTGTCATACCTAGGGATGACCCGACCCTGAGGGCGCACGGCGATCGGTCGGGGTCAGAGGTCCGGCGAGGACGCCTGTGCCCAGAACCGCTTCGGGATCCGCCCGGCGTGGCGGGCCAGGTACCCGGCGGTCACCGCGGACGCCATCGCCGATGCCATCAGCGCCGGGTCCTTGGCCCTGGTCACCGCGGTCGCGAGGAGGACGGCGTCACACCCGAGCTCCATGGCCAGCGCCGCGTCGCTCGCGGTGCCGATGCCCGCGTCGAGGATCACCGGGACCCCTGCGGCCGCCACGATCATCTCGATGTTGTGCGGGTTCGAGATGCCGAGCCCGGTACCGATCGGCGCGCCGAGCGGCATCACCGCCGCGCACCCGACATCCTCGAGCCGCCGGGCCAGCACCGGATCGTCGGTGGTGTACGGCAGCACGGTGAAGCCGTCGTCGACGAGTTGTTCTGCGGCGGAGACCAATTCGATGGCATCTGGCAGGAGGGTGCGCTCGTCGGCGATGACCTCCAGTTTCACCCAGTCGGTCTCCAGCGCCTCCCGGCCGAGCTGCGCGGTGAGCACCGCCTCGGCGGCACCGCGGCAGCCGGCGGTGTTGGGCAGCGGCGCGATGTCCAGCTTGCGGAGCAGGTCGAGCACCCCGGTGCCGCCCGCCGCGTCGACGCGGCGCATCGCCACGGTGGTCAGCTCCGTGCCGGACGCGACGAGCGCCTCCTCCAGCACCGCGAGGTTCGCCGCGCCGCCGGTGCCCATGATCAACCGGGAGCCGAAGCCGCGGCCGGCGATGGTCAGTCGGTCTGCGACGAACGGCTCAGCCACCCTGCACCGCCGTCAGGATCTCGATCTCCCAGCCCTTGCCGACCGGGGTGTCCCAGGACGCCCGCGGGAACACCGCACCGTCCACCGCGACCGCGATGCCCTTGCTGGGCAGGCCGAGGTGCTCCAGCAGCTGGGCCACGGTCAGCGGCTCGGACAGCTGATGGTCCTCGCCGTTGACGGTGATCCCGATGTTCACCGGTGTGTTCGTCATCGAGTCCTCACTCATCGTTGAAGGTGAAACGTTCGGGGGAGGCACTCTTCGCCTCCGCCAACGGTGCGCCGTCCAGCTCGGCGACCACCGCGTCCGCGGTCAGCGGGGTGAGCAGCACCCCGTTGCGCCCGTGCCCGGTGGCCAGCACCACCCGGTCCGACACCCGGCCGATGATCGGCAGGTTGTCGGGGCTCATCGGGCGAAGTCCGGCGGCACACTCGTGCAGCTCGTACTCCCCGATGCTCGGCATCAGCGTCTGCGCGTCGGCGATCAGGTCGCGGACCCCGGCCACGGTGACCTGGGTGTCCTCCCCCGACTCGTGCTGGGTCGCGCCGACCACCAGGCCGTCGCCGCGCGGCACCAGGTACACCGGACGCCCGTGCACGCTGCCGCGAATGGTCATGGTCGGGGCAGGCGCCACCCCGGGCCTGCGGTGCAGCCGCAGGATCTCACCCTTGACCGGACGGACCGGCAGCCCGGGCCACAGCCGCGCGGACGCGGTACCGGCGGACACCACCACCTGGTCGGCGGCGATCGCGCCGGGGTCGGTGACCGCCTCGGCGACGAACTCCACCCCCGACTGGGCGCAGGCCGACCGCAGCGCCGCGATCAGTGCGCGGTTGTCGACGGCGGACTCCGTGGCGGCGAGCAGGGCCAACCGGATGTTCGGTGCCAGCGATGGCTGGGCGGCCCGGATCTGGGCGCGCGAGAGCAGTTCCAGCTGGTAGCCCTGGCCTGCGATCCACTCGGCGACGGTCCGCAGGTCCGCGGCGTCGGCGGCGTCCAGCGCGACGGTGAGCGAGCCATGGGACGTGAACAACGTTTCGCCGGACAGGGTCTCGAGCTCGGCGCCGAAGTCGGGCCAGCGGGCCAGCGAGGCGGCCCCGACCTGCAGGACCGCGTCCTCGCCCGGCCAACCCTCCGACAGCGGCGCCAGCATCCCGCCCGCAACCCACGACGCCCCCGATGCGGGCGCCGGATCGTGGACGGTGACGCGCCAGCCGGCCTGGGCGGCACGCCACGCGATCGACAGACCGATCGCGCCGCCACCGATCACCGCGACTGTTCTGCTCACCACTCCACCTCACTCCCTGCGCCGGCATGATCCGGGTCAGGTATGACGGTCGGGGCTCGCGGCCCCCTCTCAGCCCCGCGTTCGCCGGGACTCCCGTGTCACTTCTCTCTGCGTAGAGACTACCGTTGAGAGCGTGCACCCCTCGCATTCCGGCAGGCACCTCACCCCTCGAGAACGCCTCGCCACCGCCCGTCTGTATCTCTGTACCGACGCCCGTCGCGACAAGGGCGACCTCGCGAAGTTCGCCGAGGCCGCGCTGTCCGGCGGCGTCGACATCATCCAGCTGCGCGACAAGGGGTCGGCGGGCGAGCGGAAGCTCGGCCCGATGGAGACCCAGGAGGAGCTCGGCGCGCTGGCCGAGCTCGGCGCCGCCGCCCGCAGGCACGGCGCGCTGCTGGCCGTGAACGACCGTGCGGACCTGGCACTTGCCGCTGGTGCCGACGTCCTGCACCTCGGCCAGGGTGACCTGCCGGTGCACTACGCCCGCCGGATCCTCGGCCCGAACGTGGTGATCGGCCGCTCGACGCACAGCCGCGCGCAGGCACAGCTCGCCTCCATCGAGGACGACGTCGACTACTTCTGCACCGGGCCGGTGTGGGCGACCCCGACCAAGCCCGGCCGGACCGCCTCGGGCATCGAGCTGGTCCGCTCGACCGCCGACTCGCACCCGACCCGCCCTTGGTTCGCGATCGGCGGCATCGACGAGGAGCGGCTGCCCGAGATCCTCGAGGCCGGGGCCGACCGCATCGTGGTGGTGCGTGCGATCACCGAGGCGCGCGACCCGCAGGCGGCAGCCCGTTCGCTCACCGACGCCCTGACCCGCAACGCCGTCCGCCGCTAGCCGGCACGCGGCGCGGGCTCAGTCCAGCCACCCCAGCACGGTCGACGGCGACAGCTGCACGACCGTCTCCGGCAGGCGCTCGCGCAGCCCGCGGTCCGCGGTGACCACGGCGGTCAGGTGTTCGTCGGTGCCCCCGAAGGCCGGGTGTCCGACGCCGCCACCCGCGACCATCGCCAGCTCCGTGCCCGCACCCGCCAACAAGGCAAGCTCGTCGTCGCCGCTGCCAGCGGCGACGTGCACGGGCACCCGGGCGTCCACCGCGGTGACGGTGCGCGCCTGACCCTCAAGGACAGCCTCGATCCGCGGCAGCCAGCCGAACCCGCCGTCCGGCAGCTCGATGGTCCTCGGCAGGGTCGCGGCCAGCGCGGCGAGCAGTTCCCCTGTCGCCCCTGCCCGGTCCCGCCACCAGCCGTTCGGCCGCGAACCCAGCACGTTCGCGGTGTCCAGCAGCAGCCGGACCGGCGTGCTCCGCAACTGCGGCCAGCTCGCGGCGAATCCCGGGTGCAGCAGCAACCCCGACACCTCGTCCTCGGGCACCCAGCGCAGTTCCGTGCTCTCGCCGTTCGGCACCGTCGTCAGCGGACCGGCCGCGTCGGCGATCACGGTCGTGTAGCTCCACCCGCTGCTGGCACGCGCGGTCACCCGTTCCGCACGGACGCGCAGTTCGCAGCCGGGGATGCCTGCCTCCTCCTCGGCCTCGCGGATGGCGGCGTGGACTGTCGACTCGTGGCTGTCGCGGGCACCGCCGGGCAGCGCCCAGGTGCCGCCCTGATGACTCCACTGGGCGCGGTGCTGCAGGAGCACGGTCGGGGTTCCGTCGGCCGCGGGAGCGCGGAGCAGCAGCCCCGCCGCGCCGAATTTGCCCCAATGCCGAATTCCGTCATCGCTCTTGGCCCAGCCGTCCCCGTCACCGCGCATCGACTTCGTTCACCTGCCCCACATCCGGCCACGTCGCACCCCACGCGGTCCCTCACGCCTCGTCAACTCGTTCACGACCGAACTTAGGCCAGTCACGCACAACAAAGCTCAGTTACTGCTTATATGCTCCCCCTTGACTGGCATCCGGGCCAGCTGGGAAGGGTGCGTGGTGGCCGTTCGGGAAGCACCGTCGACGGAACCGCTCGGCGATGACCTCGCGCCGCGGTCCGTGCCTGCCGATTCCCAGGGCCGATACAACCGGCTGTCCGAGTTCCTCAGGACGACCCCCGCCAAGCTGCTCGCGCTCGGGACCGCGCTGATCGTGGTGTCGCTGATCGCGGGCACCGTCGCCGCCATCCAGGTCGCGGACCGGCAGCGCACCCTCGACACGCTGCTCAACCAGGTCGAGCCCCAGGCGAACGCCACCCAGAACCTCTACAGCTCCCTCTCGATCGCGGACGCCGCGGCCACCACCGCGTTCATCTTCGGCGGCATCGAACCGGCCGTGGTCCGCGACCGGTACACACAGTCGATCGGCGAGGCGGCCGCCGACCTGATCGGCGCGTCCAGCGGCATCGTCGAGACGAACGCGGCGGGTCAGAAGCTGCTCACCGAGCTGTCCACCGGGCTGCCGGTCTACACCGGCCTGATCGAGACGGCCAGGTCCTACAACCGCAGCGGCTACCCCGTCGGCACCGCGTACCTGCGCGAGGCCTCGTCCATGATGCAGTCGACCCTGCTCCCGATCGCCGAGGAACTGCACGGCCAGCAGGCGGAGGCCGTCGTGCAGAACCAGGACGAGTTCGCCACCCCGCCCTGGCTGGCGATCGGTCTGCTCCTGCTGTCGCTGATCGCCCTCGTTGTCGGTCTGGTCCTGCTCGCCGGATGGACCCGGCGGATGCTGAACCCGGGACTGATCCTGTCCGCCGTCGCGATCGCGGCGCTGCTCGGGTGGCTGCTGATCGCCGGGCTGATCTCCTCGACGTCCACCGGACGGGCCCTGGAGCAGGGCGCCCGGCCGCTGATGCAGCTGACCACCGGGCGCATCCTCGCGCAGCAGGCCAGGGCCGACGAGACCCTCGGCCTTGTTCGCCGCGATGTGAAGGGCGGCTATGCGGAGGCGTTCGGAACGCACCTGGCACGCCTCGAAGAGATCCTGGCCGACTATCCGAACGACGGCCGCGTAAAGGTGGCCACCGATCTGGTCGGCCAGGCGGCCGGGGCCGGGAAGGACTGGTCCGCCGCGCACGAGCGGGTGCAGCGCCTGCTCGACAACGGCGACTGGGCCGGGGCCGCCGCCGTGGTCACCGGCCCCGGTGAGGAGGACTCGACGGCACACTTCGCCAGGGCCGACGCCGCGCTCGACGAGGCCATCGTGACGACCCGCAGCGAGCTGCGCGCCGATATCGGCCGCGCCCACTCGACCCTGTACGGCCTCGGATCCGGCGCGCTCGTGCTCTCTGCCGTGGCCGCGGCAGGCGTCGGGGTCGGCCTGTGGCCACGGCTTCGGGAGTACCAGTGACGAGATCTGCGTCCGGATCGGCAGGGCGACGCCCGACGCGACCGCGGTGGCGGACCGCTGGGGCTGCCCTGCTCGTCGCCGCGTCCCTGATGACGGCCGGCTGTACGCAGGCCGAGCCGGGCATCGTCGCGGACACCCGCGGCTACACCGAACCTCCCCTGCCCGAGGGGGCCACGATCGCGCCGCGTCCGACGGGACCCCCGACGGACGCGGCGAACTGCGGAGACCCGACGGCGAGCCTGCGTCCCTTCGCCGGCGTCCCACCCGAGCCGCCGCCGCCGAGCGCCTCCCTCGCCGAGATCCGTGCCAGGGGCAGGCTCATCGTCGGTCTCGACACCGGCAGCAATCTGTTCAGCTTCCGCGATCCGGCGACGGGCGCCATCGAGGGCTTCGACGCCGACATCGCCCGCGAACTGGCACGCGACCTGGTCGGCGACCCGAACCGGGTGGAGTTCCGGATCCTGTCCTCCGCGGGCCGCATCCCGGCGCTGATGAACAGCACGGTCGACGCGGTGGTCAAGACGATGACGATCACCTGCGAGCGCCGGGAGAAGGTCAACTTCTCCACCGTGTACTTCGAGGCCCAGCAGCGGGTACTCGCGGTCAAGGGGTCCGGCATCACCGGCGTCGCCGATCTGGCGGGCAGGCGGGTCTGCGCGGCCGAGGGCACCACCTCCGTCGATCGCATCCAGCGGGTTCAACCCGAGGCGACCGTGGTGACGGTCCCGAACTGGGGCGACTGCCTGGTGGTGTTGCAGCAGCGGCAGGTCGACGCGGTGAGCACCGATGAATCGATCCTGGCCGGTCTTGCGGCACAGGACCCGTACCTGGAGATCGTGGGCGAGAGCCTGAGCTCGGAGCCGTACGGGATCGGGATCAACAAGTCGGATGACGACCTGGTGCGGATGGTCAACGGAAGCCTGGAGCGGATGCGCCGGGACGGCACCTGGAATCGGATCTACGATCGGTGGCTGAGAGTACTCGGGCCGTCGCCGGGCCCACCGGTCCCGCACTACCTGGACTGAAAGCGGAGACAATGGCTGGAACGCAAGGAGATCCGGGACCGGAGCCGTCGGTCCCGGAGCCGCCGATCGCGTCGACCGAGCGGTCCGAACGGACCCAGGCCTCGACGCCGGAGCCGTCCGCCCGCACCCAGGCCTCGATGCCGGAGCCGTCCGTCCGCACCCAGGCCTCCGCACCGGAAGTGTCCGGCCGCACCCAGGCGACCGCACCGGAGTCGTCCGCACCCGCCCGCACCACCGGGCGCGGGAGTCGCTCGCAACGGTCGCGGACGAGCGTGCGCCGTCGCCTCGGTGCCGGGCTGGTCGAGGTCCCGCCGGTCACCGCCGTCGAGCCCGCCGACGCGGTGATGGTCGATCCCGTCGTGCCGGAGAACAAGCGGTTCTGCTGGAAGTGCGGGAAGCCGGTCGGCCGCAAGAACCACTCCGAACCCGGGGCGTCGGCGGGCACCTGCCCCTCCTGCGGCACCATCTTCGACTTCACCCCGCTGCTCGGCGCCGGCGACCTGGTCGGCGGCCAGTACGAGGTGCAGGGTTGCATCGCACACGGCGGGCTCGGCTGGATCTACCTTGCGATCGACCGCAACGTCAGCGACCGCTGGGTGGTGCTCAAGGGCCTGCTGCACTTCGGGGATGCCGAGGCACAGGCCGTCGCGCTCGCCGAGCGGCAGTTCCTGGCGGAGGTGGCGCACCCGAGCATCGTGAAGATCTACAACTTCGTCGAGCACCCACGGCCCGACGGCAGCCCGATGGGGTACATCGTCATGGAATACGTCGCCGGGCATTCGCTCCGCGACGTACTCAGCACTCACCAACGGCCGGAACGGATTCCGGTCGAACAGGCGATGGCGTACGTGCTCGAGATCCTGCCCGCGCTCGGCTACCTGCATTCGGTTGGCCTGGTCTACAACGACCTCAAGCCGGAGAACATCATGATCACCGACGATCAGCTCAAGCTGATCGACATGGGTGCGGTCGCCGGCATCGAGGACTACGGCTACCTCTACGGCACTCCCGGGTACCAGGCGCCGGAGATCCTCAAGACCGGCCCGACCATCGCCTCCGACATCTACACGGTCGGCCGGACCCTCGCCGTGCTCAGCCTCCAGATGCCCTCCGCCAAAGGCAAATATCTCGACGGCCTGCCCGGCTCCGAGCAGGCACCGCTGCTCGCCGAACACGAGTCCTTCCATCGGCTGTTGCTGCGGGCGACCACCGCCGATCCCGACCACAGGTTCAGCTCTGCGGAGGAGATGGCCAGCCAGCTCACCGGAGTCCTCCGCGAGATCCTGGCCCAGCAGAGCAACGAGGAGCGGCCGGGGCTCTCCGAACTGTTCAGCCCGCAGCGCACCACCTTCGGGACCGAGGAGGCGGTGCGGCAGACCGATGTCTATGTCGACGGCCGCAAGCACGAGCCGACCATGTCGGGGCGCGACATCACGGCCGCGCTCGCCGTTCCGCTGATCAACCCGTCCGATCCGAGCGCCGCCCTGCTCGCAGCCGCGGTGCACGCCGAGCCGGATCAGACCCTGGACGCCATCCGCCACGCCAGGGCGAACGGGCTCGAACGAACGGTGGACGGCAGCGCGGGGTTCACCGCCGAGATCGCCCTGGCCGAGGCGAAGGCGCACCTCGACCTCGGCGACGCCACCGAGGCGTCACGGGTGCTCGGTTCGCTCAGCGCGACAAAGGGATCGAACTGGCGGGTCGACTGGTACGGAGGCATGACCTCCCTGCTCAGCGCCGAGTACGAACAGGCGATGAGCCAATTCGAGTCGGTGCTCGGGGCGCTCCCCGGCGAGATCGCCCCGAAGCTGGCGTTGGCCGCCACCGCGGAACTCATTCTCCAGCACTGGGACACCGACCAACCAGAGCAGTGGCGCGGATTCGCCGAGAAGTACTACCGAACGGTCTGGCGTACGGACCGCAGCATGGTCAGCGCCGCCTTCGGGCTCGCCAGGCAACTGGCCGACCGCGGTGACGTCACCGGTGCGATCGCGGCCCTCGATCAGGTGCCGCCGAGCTCGCGGCATTTCAACGTGGCCCGGATGACCTCGGTGCTCACGCTGCTCTCGGGCGGGCCGATCGAGGAGATCCGCGAGACCGCGATCAGGGAGGCCGCGCGCCGAGTGAACGCGTTGCCGCCCAACGAGGGCAGGGCCCTGCAGATGCGCACGCTGGTGCTCGGCACCGCGCTGGACTGGGTGCTGCTCGGCCACGTCGCGAAGTCCGAACACGAACCGATCCTCGGTGTCGCGTTCACCGAACGGGGACTGCGCGCGGGCACCGAGGCCGGGTTGCGGGCCCTCGCGCGCAACGCCGAGGACCGCAGACACCGATACGCACTCGTGGACCTCGCCAACTCGATCCGGCCCAAGAGCCTGGTCTGAGCCGGCATCGCACGGTCCCCGCCCGATCGGACGGGGACCGTCGCAGCTAGCCCGCTGTGACCGGCCGGTAGGTGCAGACGTGCACACCCGCGGGGCTGATGGCCGTGGAGACCAACTCGAGGCTGTTCAGCTTGCCGCCGTCGGGGAAGATCTTCTTCCCGCCACCGAGCAGCACCGGCATGACCATGAGCCGGAGCTCGTCGACCAGGTCCTCCTGCAGGAGGGTGCGCACCAGGGTTGGGCTGCCCATCACCACCAGGTCGCCGGCCGCGGTCGCGCGCAGCTCCCGAATACGGGCAACGGCCTCGTCGCCGGTGATCCGCGTGGTGTTCTCCCACGTCAGCTGGTCCTCACCGAGGGAGTCGGACACGACGTACTTCGCGATGGCGTTCATCCTGTCGGCGAACGGGTCACCTGCCCGCTCGGGCCACGCCCCCGCCATCGTCTGCCATGTCCGGCGTCCGAACAGCAGCGCCTCGGCCTTGCTCAACGCATCGTCGAACGCGCCGCCGACCACCTCCGGGTCGAAGAACGGGTGCGACCAGCCGCCGTGGGCGAAACCACCGTCGGTGTCCTCCTCGGGTCCACCGGGGGCCTGCACGACGCCGTCCAAGCTGATGAACTCGCTGATAACGATGCGCATGGGGCTCGCTCCTCTTCCGTTGTTTTCGTCTCTGGTGGGCTTCTTCAGGGATGTAGACCCTCGCGCCGCTCGAAAATCATCGCTGCCCCTGCTCGCCCGCGCGATCGGTGGCGAAGCGGCGCGCGGCCCTTGCGATGGCCAGCTCCTCGTTTGTCGGCACCACCAGCACCGTGACCCGCGACGAGTCCGTCGAGATCACCCGGGCGGAGCGGTCTTTCGCCGCATTACGCTCGGGGTCGATCTCGATCCCCAGCGTCTCGAGACCGGCGAGCGCGTCGGCACGGACCTCGACCGCGTTCTCGCCCACCCCTGCGGTGAAGGCGATGACATCGACCCGGCCCAGGGTCACCAGGTACGCACCGATGTACTTGCGCAGCCGGTGGATGTAGACGTCGTAGGCGAGCCGGGCCGCCTCGTCGCCCTCCCCGATGAGACGGCGGAGCTCGCGGAAGTCGTTGACCCCGCACAGCCCCTTGAGCCCGGACCCGCGATTGAGCAGGTCGTCGATGGCGTCCACGTCCAGGTCCGCGCTGCGCCGCAGGTGCATCACGATGCCCGGGTCGATGTCGCCGCTGCGGGTGCCCATCACCAGACCCTCGAGCGGGGTCAGCCCCATCGAGGTGTCCATCGCCCTGCCGCCCGCGATGGCCGAGGCCGAGGCCCCGTTGCCCAGGTGCAACACGATCTGGTTGAGCTCGGCGTTGTCCCGGCCGAGCACCTCGGCCACCCGGCCGGAGACGTACTCGTGCGACGTGCCGTGGAATCCGTAGCGGCGCACCCCGTGTGCCGCCGCCACCTCGGCATCGATGGCGTAGGTCCTGGCCTCCGCGGGCAGCGTGTGGAAGAAGGCGGTGTCGAAGACCGCGACGTGCGGGACGTCGGGGAACACCCGCATCGCACTCTCGATGCCGACCACGTTCGCCGGATTGTGCAGCGGGGCAAGGGCGGACAGCCGGGAGATCTCAGCGATCACGTCGGCGGTGATCCGCGTCGGCCGGTAGAAGACCTCGCCGCCGTGCACCACGCGATGGCCGACCGCGGCAACGCCTGCCGTCGTCAGATCCATGCCCGCCTCCGCGAACATCGCGAAGGCCAGCCGCAGGCCCTCCGCGTGGTCGGCGATCGGACCGCGATGCTCGCTGTCGGTGCCGCGCTGCCGGTGCCCGATCACGCCGTCCGGCTCGCCGATCCGTTCGACGAGCCCCGAGGCGATGGCCTCGCCGCCGTCGGGGTCGATCAGCTGGTACTTGATCGAGGACGAACCCGAATTGATCACCAGCACAGGACCGTTCACCGCTGATCTCCTTCTGTGACGCCCTGCGCCTGGATGGCCGTGATGGCGACCGTGTTGACGATGTCCTGAATCAGCGCGCCGCGGGACAGGTCGTTGACCGGTTTTCTCAGGCCCTGCAGGACCGGGCCGACCGCGACGGCCCCCGCACTGCGCTGCACCGCCTTGTACGTGTTGTTCCCGGTGTTCAGATCGGGGAACACGAACACCGTGGCCCGCCCCGCCACCTTCGAATCGGGCAGCTTCGTGCTCGCCACCGTCGGCTCGATGGCCGCGTCGTACTGGATCGGCCCCTCCACCAACAGGTCCGGCCGCCGTTCGCGGACCAGGACCGTCGCCTCGCGGACCTTGTCCACCTCAGCGCCGGAGCCCGAGTCGCCGGTCGAGTACGACAGCATCGCGATCAGCGGGTCGATGCCGAACTGGGCCGCGGTCTGCGAGGAGGAGATCGCGATGTCCGCCAGCTGCTCCGAGGTCGGGTCCGGCACGACCGCGCAGTCCCCGTAGGCCAGCACCCGGTCGGCCAGACACATCAGGAAGATGCTCGATACGGTCGAGACGCCCGGCGCGGTCTTGATGATCTCGAACGACGGCCGGATCGTGTGCGCGGTGGTGTGCGCGGCACCGGAGACCATGCCGTCCGCGATCCCCAACTGCACCATCATCGTTCCGAAGTAGGAGATGTCGGCCATCACCTCGCGGGCGCGTTCGACGGTCATCCCCTTGTGCGCCCGCAGCCGCGCGTACTCCTGCGCGAACCGGTCGGTGTACTCGCAGTTCGTCGGGTCGAGCACCGTGGCCGCGCTCAGGTCGACGCCGAGCTCGGCGGCGCGCCTGCGCACCGGGCCCTCCTCACCGAGGATGGTCAGGTCGGCGACCTTGCGCTGCAACAACCGTCCGGCCGCCCGCAGGATCCGGTCGTCGTCCCCCTCCGGCAGCACGATGTGCTTGCGGTCCGCCCGGGCCCGCTCGATCAACTGGTACTCGAACATCTGCGGGGTCACCACCTCGGGCCTGGCGACCTCGAGGCGGGCCAGCAGGTCCGCCGCGTTCACGCGCTGCTCCATCAGGCTCAGCGCGGTGTCCACCTTGCGCTGCGAACCGACCCCGACCCGTCCCCTTGCCTGCGCGGCCGCGCTGGCGGTGT
Source organism: Rhodococcus sp. NPDC055112 (assembly GCF_053607505.1). Lineage (NCBI taxonomy): Bacteria > Bacillati > Actinomycetota > Actinomycetes > Mycobacteriales > Nocardiaceae > Rhodococcus > Rhodococcus sp. NPDC055112. Next base: position 9,338 of record NZ_JBSGTR010000035.1, on the reverse strand, counting down.
CGAATGTCCCGAGGTCGGTGGTGAGGATCGGCAACCGCGGTTTGAGGCCGGCGACAAGCTTCGCGATGGCGGGGTGCGGCGCGATGCCGCCGTTCATGATGATCCCGGCGAGCGACGGAAAACCCTCCGCCTCATGGGCATTGACCATCGCGAGCAGCACGTCGGATCGATCGCCAGGGGCGATCACCACCACGCCCTCGGAGAGCCGCTCGAGGATGTGTTCGGCGGTCATCCCGCCGACCATCACGCGCAGCGCCTCGCGCTGCAGCAGCTCGGGATCCCCGCTGTACAGCTCGCCGTCGACCGCCGTCAGCAGCTCACCCATGGTCGGCGCGACCAGCAGCGGGATCTCGGGCAGGGTCCATGCAGGCACCGCCATCGGCTCCAGCGCCGTCGTCACCTCGCCGAGCCGGGCGGGGTCGCAGCGGTTCGCGACGATGCCCACCAGGTGGGCGTGCTGGGCGCGCAGCTCGGCCGCGCAGATCTGGGCCAGCTGCAGCACCTCGTCGGGGGTCCGGCCAGACCCGCGAAGCGCCAGCAGCACCGGCGCATCCAGGTTCACCGCGATCCGGGCGTTGTAGCTCAGTTCGCTCGGGCTGGCGACGTCGGTGTAGTCGCTGCCGATGATCACCACGGCGTCGCACTGTTCCGCGACATCGTGGTAACGCGAGACGATCTCGCTGAGCGCCAGCTCCGGATCGGCGTGCACCTGCTCGTAGGTGACGCCGAGGCACTGCTCGTAACTGAGATCCGCCGACGCGTGGTCGAGCAGCAGCTCCAGGATGTAGTCCGGCTCGTCGGTGGAGCGCGCGATCGGCCGGAACACCCCCACCCGGGCGGCCGAGCCGCTGAGCATCTGCAGCACGCCGAGCGCGATGGTCGATTTCCCGGTATCGCCCTCTGGGGAGGCGATGTAGATGCTCGAGACTGCCGACTCCGCGGATGCCATGGCGTCCACCCTAATGGTGCGGATCGCGGTCCGCCGACGGCCACGGCCCCTCGCCGCGGGCGCGCCGGAGTCGGGTAGTCGACTACGCGTGCCCGGCCCGGCACCCGGTGGCAATGTCGTTCTCAGGCCGGATCGTGTGATCCGGCCCCAGGGGATGAGTGTCGATGCGAACTACATCCCGGTCGATGGTGTCCGTGCTCGCCGGCGTGGTCGTCACGCTGGCGCTGGGCCTGTCCGCACCGGGTGCCGAAGCGGCGCCGCAGCAGTCGGTCGCGCTGCCGGTGGCAGGCATTCCCGGTTGGCCGGATCCGAACCCGGACGGCCCCGAATTGCCCCCTCTGCCGCCGATACCGCAGATACCAGAACCGCCCCCGGTGCCCCCGATCCCGCCGATACCCGAACCACCCCCGGTGCCGCCGGCCCCGCAGATACCCGAACCACCCCCAGTGTCCCCGGCCCCGCCCGCACCCGAACCGCCGCCAGTACCCCCAGTACCCCCGGTACCCCCGGCCCCGCCCGCGCCTGGACGGCCGGGCCCCGCATCGGCAGTCGTCACCGGCACGCCTAAGGTCTCGCCGAGCACTGCCGTCCACGGCCCGAAACAGGGTGGGTCGACGCCCACCATGGGCCCGACCGGTGCGCCTGCAAGCGGACCCGTGACCGAGGGGCAGCCCGATCCGCGTCCGGCTGTCACGTCTGATCGAGGTCCGTCGGGCACCGACGGGAACGTCACACCCGATGCGGCGGATTCCCCACCGGTCGCCCTGATCGCCCTGGCGGGGCTGACCTCCGTCGCGGCGGCCGCGGGCACCGGGGCCGTGGTGCGGGCCCGGCAAGTCCGGCGGTGGCCGACCGAGCACGTGCACACCCAGCCGAAGCCGGGGTCTCCCGTCGTCGCGGTCGAACCGCCGCCGGGCCAGATGCACGGTCATTCCGTGCGCCTCGAGCCAAGGGACGACGCCGGCAACCAGTTCATCGAGGAGAACGGCCGTGACCAGAACTGAGATCGTGACCAGAACGACCCTGCGCGCCACGGTGTTCGGGCAGCAGTCCGACGTTGCCCTGACCTCGCGCATGAAGCCACACCTGCCGCCCACCGGGATGACCCCGGACCGGGTGACCACCACGCGCGCGGTGCCCCGCTCGGCGCTGCGGCTGATCGACAACCGCATCCTGTGCACCGCGTTGCGATTCCTCGATCAGGACCCCTGCCCCCTGCTGTTGGCCGGTCTGAAGAAGTACCGGGCCCTCGCCGAGGCCGCGCGCGTCACCGCGGCCGCACCCGGCCGCGAGGAGGTGGTGATGCTGGTCGATCCCTACCGAGTCATCTCCGAGCACCGGCCGGAGGTGGCGCTGCTCATCGACGGCACCGAGGTCGCCCGCGTCGGATTCGACCTGCGGATCGCTTTCGGCATGTGCGAGACGGCGGTCGCGGTGCGGCTCGGGGCGATCGATTCCGTCGACTGTGAGGCAGGAGCAGTGTCCGTGGATCTGTCCGTCCCCGGCGGCGAGAAGCTACTGCACGGGGAGGCCGAATACTCGGTGCGGCGCGAGCTGCGGCCACCGGTCATGATTCCGGTCGATCCGCGCGCCTGACGTCGCCGGTGAGCGGCTCAGCCGCGGGACTCCGGGCGGTCGAGGACCCGCAACCAGCTCCCGTCCGGCTGACGCCGCACCACCTGGACCCGCCCGCCGGTGTCGTCCGCGGGCCGGGTGGAGGTCATCGCGAGGTCCCCGCTGCGCACGGTCGGCATCGGCTCCTCGACCTCGAAGTGCGGCCGGTCCGCCAGGAGCTGCTCGATGACGGCACGGATCGCCTCCCGTCCCACGGTCTCGCTGCCAGGGGGGAAAGCCAGCACGGCATCGGGCTCGTACAGCTCGGCGATCCCGGCCGCGTCGCCTGCATTGGCTCGCTCGACGAACATCCGGGCCAGATCCTCTGGCGTGGTTGCCTTTTCGCGTACTGCGGTCATCGCGGTCTCCCTCGTCCTCGCTCCGCGCGGAGCTGGTGTGCCTGACCACTCCATCCTGCGAGGACCGCGGCGATAAGTCCAAGAACTAGTTTGTCTCGTAGCTAGAATCTCCGGTTATGGAACTTCGTCAACTGGAGTACTTCGTCGCGGTGGTCGAGGAGGCGAATTTCACCCGGGCCGCCGAGCGGGTACACGTCGCGCAGCCGGGCGTCAGCGCGCAGATCCGGCGGCTCGAACGCGAACTCGGACAGGAGTTGCTCGACCGCTCGGGACGCACCGTGCGGCCGACCGCCGCGGGCGAGGCGGTACTCCCCCACGCCAGGGCCGCCCTGGCCGCGGTGGCCGGGGCGCGGACCGCCGTCGACGAGTTGGCGGGACTGATTCGTGGGCACGTGTCGGTCGGGATGGTCACCGCCGGCCCGACGGTCACCGTGGCGGACATGCTGGCCGGGTTTCACGCCGAGCACCCCGGCGTGGGTATCTCGCTCTCGGAGGACACCTCCGAGCGGCTACTCGGCGGACTGCGCGAGGGCAGGCTCGACGTCGCGCTCATCGGTCTGGCCGGACCGCCGCCACCGGAGGTGTCCGTTCACGTCCTCGTCGACGAGCCGTTCGTCGCCGCGGCCCCGCCGGGCGACCCACTGGCCGCCCGCGACACCATCACCCTCGAGGCGCTCTGCGACCGCGAACTGATCGCCCTGCCCCGCGGCACCGGCCTCCGCACTGCCCTCGACAACGCCTGCGCCCGAGCCGGATTCACACCCCGCGTCGCGTTCGAGGCGAGCGATCCGAATGTCCTGGCACGGTTGGCGGCGCGCGGGCTCGGGGTGGCCGTCCTGCCGACGACGGTCGCGGCCGCGCACGCGAGCGAGCTGCGGGCCGTCACCATCACCCGGCCCGGATTGCGCGGCCGCATCGCGCTCGCCTGGCGCTCGGACGGCCCGGCCAGTTCGGCGGCCGCAGCGCTGGTCGCGCACGCCCGGCAGAGCCTGCCCGCGCGTCAGAACACCGGCGCGCGATCGATGTCCGACACGTCCGCGCCTGCCTCCTCGAGCCGCCGGAACAGCTGATCGGTCCCGTTGGCGGCCGAGAACTCGAGCTCACTGTCGCTGATCGGCACCGCCTGCAGCCAGGTGTCGACACTCTCCTCGGTGTCGACCAGGATCTCCAGGTCCGGCCAGATGAACGGCACCACCAGGAGCAGGTGCTTCATCGACCGTGCCGGGTCCACCTCGCGGATCGCGTTCGGGATGATGCAATTCGGCGTGAGGTGGAACGAGCCGGACGCCACCGCGAAGGCGCACTGCGCGAGCACATCGGCCAGCGCCCGGTAGTCGGCGCGGCCGACCGTGACCAGCTCGGTTCGGATCGGCCGACCGTCGTCGGTGGTGACATTCGTCGGGAAGCGGGACATGTCCAGCGTCGCGTACGAGGCGTAACCCGGCCCCGGGCAGCCGTCCCCGACGGCGATCGACACCTCGTCCGGGGTCTCGCCGTCGGTGTCCGCGTCGACCGCGGCCCGGAATCGCAGCACCTGCGGCAGCCCGCCGAACACCGCCCCGATCCGGCGTGCGGCTTCCATGACCTCGTCGCTGGCATCCATGACGGGCAAGCCTAGTGCGCCGACCGGACGCCGGTCGGCTCGGAGGCGTGCCGGGCCAGCGCCCGCCGATCCGTGCCCCGATCAGTGGGCGGTTCCGTGGTCGCCACGGATGTGGACGGCCCCGTTACGGGAGATGCTGATGGCACTTCCGATTCACGACACCGAGCATCGACTCCGACTGCCAGCCCACCTCACCGAAGGAACTGACATGACCTCCATCGACCTCATCACCCTCGAAGTTCCCGACCCCAAGGCCGCCGAGGCCAGCTACGCCGCCGCCTTCGGATTGGGCGACAGGGTGAGGGTCCGCGCCTCCGAGACACCGACGACCGGCTTTCGCGGATTCGTCATGTCGCTCGTGGTCGCCCAGCCGAGCACCGTCGACAGCCTCGTCGGCACCGCACTCGACGCCGGCTTCACGACGCTGAAGCCCGCCAAGAAGAGCTTCTGGGGGTACGGCGGCGTGGTCCAGGCCCCGGACGGCACGATCTGGAAGGTCGCGACGTCGAACAAGAAGGACACCGCCCCGGTCACCCGTGAGGTCGACGACATCGTGCTGCTGCTGGGGGTCGAGGACGTCAAGGCGAGCAAGCAGTCCTACGTCGACCGCGGGCTGTCCGTGGGGAAGAGCTTCGGCAGCAAGTACGTCGAGTTCGCCACCCCGGGGTCGCCCGTCCGGCTGGCGCTCTACGGACGCCGTGCCGCAGCCAAGGATGCCGGCGTCTCACCGGATGGCACCGGATCGCACCGGATCGTCATCGGCAGTGACGCCGGAGCCTTCACCGACCCCGACGGATTCGCCTGGGAACGGGCCTGACGCACGGACGCACGCCGCCGGCCGGGAATCGCCTGCCACCGCACCCGGTGGCAGGCGTGCCGCCGTCAGGCCGACTCAGCCCAGCGCACGCAGCCGCGGCGCCAGGTCGCGCTCGAACAGCTCCAGGAACCGGCGCTGGTCGTGGCCGGGGGCGTGGAAGACCAGGTGGTTCAGGCCCGCATCGGTGTACTGCTTGACCTGCTCGACCGCCTCGTCGGGGTCGGAGGCGACGATCCACCGCTTGGCGACCTGCTCGATCGGCAGCGCGTCCGCGGCCGCCTCCATCTCGATCGGGTCCTCGATGGAGTGCTTCTGCTCGGCGGTCAGCGACAGCGGTGCCCAGAACCGGGTGTTCTCCAGTGCCAGCGCGGGGTCGGTGTCGTAAGAGATCTTGATCTCGATCATCTTGTCGATCTCGGCGACGTCACGCCCGACCTTCTCCGCGCCCTCGGCGACGGCGGGCATCAGCTTCTCGGTGTAGAGGTCCATGCCCTTGCCCGAGGTGCAGATGAAGCCGTCACCCGCGCGGCCCGCGTACCGGGCGACCACGGGGCCGCCCGCCGCGATGTACACGGGGATGCCGCCCTCGGGGACGTCGTAGATCGAGGCGCCCGCGGTGCGGTAGTACTCGCCCTCGAAGTCGACCCGCTCACCCGTCCACAGCTGGCGCATCAACTGCACCGACTCGCGCAGCCGCGCGAAACGCTCCTTGAACTCCGGCCACTCGCCCTGGTAGCCGGTGGCGATCTCGTTGAGAGCCTCACCGGTACCGACGCCGAGCATGATGCGTCCCGGGTAGAGGCAACCCATCGTCGCGAACGCCTGGGCCACGACGGCCGGGTTGTAGCGGAAGGTCGGGGTCATCACCGACGTGCCGAGCTGCAGGGTGGTGGTGCGCTCGCCAACGGCGGTCATCCAGGAGAGGGAGAACGGCGCGTGTCCGCCGTTGTGCCGCCACGGCTGGAAGTGATCGCTCACGGTCGCGCTGTCGAGGCCGTGCGCCTCGGCCAGTACGGCGAGTTCCACCAACTCACGCGGCCCGAACTGCTCCGCAGAAGCCTTGTACCCGAGCTTGAGAGCCACCGTTCCTCCTAGCGAGTGCTACCCGTCACAACCGAGACTCACTATGCACGGGACATTCTCGGCCCGCCACGGGGGGTCGGGTTCGCCCCGGCGCCGCCCGCTCATAGCGCGCCGATCACCGTCACCACCACGGTGATCCCCGCGACCAACGACACGGCGACGGCGAACAACCACAACTCTTTGGCCTCGGGCATCGGCGCACCGCGTTCGAGCGCGTGCCGGACCTGCAGCCAGCGCCGCATGCCGACGAGCGAGGCCGCCACGGCCAGCAGGATCAGGATGAGCCCCAGCAGGGTGCGCACCCATCCGGTGCTGAAGTCGGGCACCAGGTGGACCATCGCGATGCCACCGGCCAGGAACCCGAGCGAGGTCCGCATCCACGCCAGGAACGTCCGCTCGCTCGCCAGGGTGAACCGTTCATCGGGCCGCTCGATTTCCGCCACGGGGTGATCTTCGCACCGGCCGTCGTGCCTGCGTCGAATCCGCGCCGGTTCGCGCCCGCAGTGTTGCGCTGTGGGCCACAATATGCAGTGACCTGTAACACTCCGCGACTGTTCTGTGATCCAAGGTGTCAGAGATCCAATCCCAGGTGCCCCACCGAGGAGGACATTTCCGTGACCCCATCCACGACGAACGGCAGATCCGGGAAGTACCTACGCAGGACACTCGCCGGGACCGCACTGGCGGCCTGCCTCGTGACCTTGCCCGTCGCACCGGCCCTGGCCCAGCCCGGCAGCTCCGGAAGCGCGGGGAGCTCGGGAAGTGCGGGGAGCTCCGAGTTCGCCCTGCCCGTCTCGAGCCCCGCGGGTCTCGTCGCGCTTGCGGCGGCCACCACCCAGACCGGCAAGCCCTACCTCTGGGGCGGCACCGGCCCCAACGCCTGGGACTGCTCGGGCCTGACCCAGTGGGCGTTCCGGCAGGCCGGGGTGCAGCTGCCGCGGGTCAGCCAGCAGCAGGCATGGGCAGGCAACCCCGTCCCCGCGTGGGCGATGGCTCCCGGCGACATCATCACGTTCCGCGCCGCGAACGACCACGTCGGCATCTACGCGGGCTTCGGGCAGGTCTTCAACGCCTACGGAGCAGGCGTACCCATCGGGTTGACCCCGCTGTCCGAGCTGCCGCCGATCAACCAGGTCCGCCGATTCTGAGGCCTCCCGGCCGCGACGGTTCCTGCCGACCCCACCCCACGCACGCCGGATGGCCGGCATCCGCGGTACGGATGCCGGCCATCGGGTCACGGGGCTACTAGCTGCCGAACCCGCCGAGCAGTTCGAGCAGGCCGAAGTCCTGGCTGCCCGAGCCGGGGGTCGGGGTCGCGGTGCCGGTCAGGGTCACCTTCGCGACCGGGCCGAGCTTGACGTAGGGGTTGACCTTGTCGCCTTCCTTGCACTGGGTGATCACGGCGTAGGTGCCTGCGGGCAGCACGATCGAGGTGCCGGTGGCGGCGCCGCCGCTGAAACCGGCGTACTTGATCTCGTCGACGCGGGTGGTCTTGTCGTAGATCGCGGCGTCGAACGGGAAGATCTGCGCCTCGCAGTGGTTGAGCGGCTCGGTGGTGGCGATGTCGTGGAGCGCGACGGTGATGGTGTTCTCGCCGTGCGTCACCGTCGACGAGCCGGTGACCGCCGCCGAGCCGAGGGCGGGGTTCGCGATCAGTGCGAGCGCGGAGAATCCGGCGATGGCACCGGCACCGGCGATACGGCGCTTGATGGAAGTAGCCACGTGAGTGTGTCCTTTTCGGTTGTCGCCGCGCGCTCCGACGCGCACGGTGAATTAGTCGTCGCGCCCGAACCACACGGGGGTGGCCGGCAGGTCAGATCTGCCGTGCAGCGCGAAACATGGTTAGCCTGCCCTTCATGAGGGCAGGCTTAGTAAAGGCCGTGCGCCGACCGATGTCAACCTCCGTGACGACGATCACTTTCGCATTCAAAACCACTGGTAAAGAGCTTGCAGACCGCCCAGTTCGGATCGTCCGAATCGCCCGAAAATTCGAACCGCGGGACGTCCGCCTGCCCACATGTCGGCGCGAAGCGACACCGGGAACACCGACCCCGCACAATTGACCGGTGACCACCGACGAGCGGAACCCCGGCTGGACCTATCTCATGGACATGGACGGGGTCCTCGTCCACGAGGACCACCTGATCCCGGGGGCCGACGAGTTCCTGGCCGAGCTGCAGGCGGCGGGCACCCCGTTCGTCGTGCTGACCAACAACTCGATCCGCACTCCCCGCGACCTGCGCGCCCGCCTCGTGCAGACCGGCCTCGACATCCCCGAGGAGGCGATCTGGACCTCGGCGCTGGCCACGGCGACCTTCCTGCGCACCCAGCGCCCGAACGGCAGCGCCTACGTGGTCGGCGAGTCCGGACTCACGACCGCGCTGCACGACATCGGGTACGTGCTCACCGATCGGGATCCGGACTACGTGGTGCTGGGCGAGACCCGCACCTACTCGTTCGAGGCGATCACCACCGCGATCCGATTGATCGAGCGCGGCGCCCGGTTCCTGGCCACCAACCCCGACGCCACCGGGCCCTCACGCGAGGGTTCGCTGCCCGCGACCGGGTCGGTGGCGGCGCTGATCACCAGGGCCACCGGGCGGGAGCCGTACTACGTCGGCAAGCCGAACCCGTTGATGATGCGCTCGGCACTGCGGGCGATCGGCGCGCACTCCGAACACACCCTGATGATCGGCGACCGGATGGACACCGACGTCGTCTCCGGGCTGGAGGCGGGGCTGCAGACGATCCTCGTGCTCACCGGCATCTCCACCCGGCAGTCCGTCGAGATGTTCCCCTACCGACCGACGCGGGTGATCGAGTCGGTGGCCGATCTGGTCGGCCGCACCGCCAACCCGTTCGGCTAGCCGCTGCGCGCCCGTGCGTGGTTGACGAGTCCAGGGACTCGTCAAC
>NZ_JBSGTR010000034.1:0-56202 GCF_053607505.1 Rhodococcus sp. NPDC055112 | reverse complement strand
GCCTGGAGGCGCTCGTGCGCGCCGCCTTCGCGGACGCCGCGCTGCCTGACCCGCTGTGGTTCGAGACGACGGTCGAGGACCCGGGCGTCGGGCAGACCCGCGCCGCGCTCGCACGGGGCGCGGACGTCGTCGTCGCCGTGGGCGGGGACGCGGTCGGCGCGAGGATCAGGCCAATGCGGACGCGTGGTTGGACTCCCAGAGCTCGATCACCGGTCCGAACTCGGCCAGGAACGCGGCGACGTGCGGTGTGGAGCCGTGGTCGTCGAGCGCCTGACGCGACTGCCAGTGCTCGAAGCACAGGAACAGCGACGGATCGTCGTGATCGCGATAGAACTCGTAGGTGAGGCAACCGGGCTCGGCGAGCGTCGGCTCGACCAGCGCGAGCATGGCGAGCGCGGCGCGGTCGGCCGCGGCCGGGGCGACCTTCACGCGGATGAAAGCGGTGTGCACGGTGTGCCTTTCGGGTCGTCGGGCTGATCTCACGCGGAGACGTGGACCATCTGCACGTACTTGCGGGGCAGGTCCTCGAAGGCGATCTTCGTGACGCTCACCGGGCCGGATTGGTAGGAATCCTCGCCGCCGATGAGCCCGTCGGCGTCCACCGGCCACAGGATCAGCTGTCGGTTCACCACCAGGTAGTCGGCGCTCTCGTCGTCGACCTCGATGCCGACCGATGCGGCATACGCGCCGGGATAGATCTGCTTGAGGAAGCCCTCGGTGACCACACAGTGGTCGTCCACGACGAGCCGATCGAGCGCAAACTCGAGCACGTTCGTCTTGGTCCCGATGAACCAGCTGTAGTACGTCCGAACGGCGTCCGTGCCCTTGGGACCGACGTCCTTTCCTCCGTTCCAGAAGTGGTAGTCGGGGTCAGGGGCGAGGGTGCCGATCAACCGGTCGAGGTCGGGCTCCTCCTCGGCCTGCATGTGCTCCAGGACTGCGCCGAGTACCACGCGATGTCGCGGGTTGGTCGTGTCGGCCAGTCGGGTCTGCAACATCTCCCAGGTGCGGGTCGGGTCGATGATCGCCATGCGGGTCTCCAATCGTCGGGTCGATCGAATACTGCCCCGGACACCCGCCGCGGCAGGCGGAGTTCGCGCGGACCTCCCGCTGCGCGGGAGAGCTGCTGTCAGCCCTGCGGAGTGCCCCCTTAGCGTCGGCTGCAGACGTGGAAGGAGACACCGATGTCTCGTATGGCGGGCAAGGTCGCGCTCATCACCGGCGCAGGCAACGGAATGGGGCGCAGCCATGCGGTCCGTCTCGCCGAGGAGGGCGCGGACATCATCGCGATGGACCTCCCCGGTGCGGCGGCCGACCTGGCCGAGACCGCCCGGCTCGTGGGTGAGACGGGACGGCGCGCGGCGGTCGCAGGGGCGGACGTGCGCGATCTCGCCGCGGTGCAGGCGGGCGTGGACGCGGGTGTGGCCGAGCTGGGCCGGCTCGATGTCGTCGTCGCCAACGCGGGTGTCTGCGACAACCCGGGCCCGGCGTGGACCATCGACGCCCCGGTGTGGCAGCGCTCCCTTGACATCAACCTGACCGGCGTCTGGCACACGGTGAAGGCCGCGGCCCCGTCGATCGGCGCCGACGGCGGGTCGGTCGTCATCGTCAGCTCGACCGCGGGCATGAAGGCCGTCGCGGGCGCCGCCCACTACTCGGCGAGCAAGCACGCTGTGATCGGGCTGATGCGGACACTCGCAAACGAGCTGGGGCCGAAGTCGATTCGCGTCAATGCCCTGCTGCCAGGCGCGGTCGGTACCGCGATGACGCTGAACCCCGCCACCTTCGCCCGGCTGCGGCCCGACCTGGCGGACCCCACCGTGGAGGACGTGATGGAGGTCCTGGCGCGCAACCATCTGCTGCCGGTGCCGTGGGTGGAATCCGCCGACGTCAGCAACGCCCTGCTCTTCCTGGTATCCGACGAAGCCCGGTACATCACCGGAACCGAGCTGGTGGTCGACGCCGGCCTGACGCAGAAGGTGTGACGATGACGCGAGCGGGGACTACTCCGAGCGGGCGGGTGGCGGGCAAGGTCGCGCTGGTGACCGGCGCGGCCCGCGGCATCGGACGGGCGCAGGCACTGCGGTTCGCGCAGGAGGGGGCCGACGTGATCGCCGTCGACCTGTGCGGGCCGATCGACACGGTGGTCACGCCGCCGTCGAGCGCGGCGGACCTCGCCGAGACCGCGGCGCTGGTGCGCGAAACGGGCGGGCGGATAGAGACTTTCGAGGTCGACGTGCGCGATCGGGCGGCGCTGTCGTCCGCGGTGGACGCCGGGGTCGCGGCGTTCGGCGGCCTCGACATCGTCTGCGCCACCGCGGGGATCACCTCCTCGGCCCCGGCGCTCGATCTCGACGAGCAGACCTGGAACACCATGCTCGACGTCAACCTGACCGGGGTGTGGCAGACGTGCGCGGTGGCGGCGCCGCACCTGATCGAGCGGGGCGGCGGGTCGATGATCCTCACCAGTTCGATCGCCGGGCTGCGCGGCCTGGTCGGCGTCGCCCACTACACCGCCGCCAAGCACGGCGTCGTCGGGCTGATGCGTTCGATGGCAAAGGAATTGGCGCCGCACCAGGTCCGGGTCAACACCGTGCACCCCACCAACGTGGACACCCCGATGATCCAGAACGACGCGGTGCGCACGAAGTTCCGCCCCGATCTCGACCGGCCGCCGACGCGCGAGGAGTTCGCCGAGTCGGCCGCGACGATGAACATGCTCGCGATCCCGTGGATCGAACCGGTGGACGTCGCGAACGCCGCGCTCTTCCTGGCGTCCGACGAGGCGCGCTACATCACCTCGGTGTCCCTCCCGGTCGACGCGGGCAGCACCAGGCGCTAGGCGGCTGCGCCGCGGTCGTGCGCGGTTGAGGGGTCCCTGGACTCGTCAACCGCGCACGGGCGCGGAGCGCCTATTCGAACTGGATGGCGCCCGCGGGGGTTCCGCTGTCGATGAGCGCGCGCAGGGTGAAGCGCACCATCGCGGGGGAGCCGCAGACCAGCACCTGGTGGTCGGTGTAGGCGCCGTACGAGCTGACGACCTCGGCGAGGGTGCCCGCGATGATGTCGTCGGGGCCGAAGCCGATGTCGACCCGGGTGCTCTCGTGCCATTCGTCGGCCCACTCGGGGTCGTGCACGCTCTCGACGACGGGGACCACGGTCAGCCAGTCCAGTTGCTGGGCCAGGATCCACAACATGTCCGAGCCGTAGAGGTCGCGGGGGTGACGGCCGCCGATGAACAGGTACACCCGTGGCGGCCTCGGGCGCCGCGCGAGCTCCAGGATGATCGAGCGGAACGGGGCGAGCCCGGTGCCGCCCGCGACCATCACGATGTCCCGGCCGGAATCGTCCACCGAGAGGCGCCCGCTGGGCTCGCTGATCTGCCACTGGTCGCCGGGGGCGGTGTCGCCGACGATCGCGCCGCTGATCCAGCCGGCGGGCACCGTCCGGACGTGGAACTCGAGCTTGCCGTCGAGCGAGGGCGGGAGGGCGGGGGAGTAGCGCCGCGAGACCCGCGGGTTCTGCGGCACGGTCACCGAGACCGACTGCCCCGCGGTGAACGGGACGAACTCGCCCTCCAACCGGACGACCGCGAGATCGGTTCGTAGCCGGTGGTGCTCCACCACCGTCGCGGTCCAGACCTGCTGTTCGACACCCGTGTTCTGCATGCCCAGAGGGTATCGCGACGGCATTGACACCTGCACAAATGCAATTGCCACTAGAACATGTGTCAGTTTGCGTTCTAATGTGAGGCGTGCCACGCGCACGGCCGCGGCCCGCCAGCCGTGACCCCCAGTCAGAGCGGAGAAGAAATGACCACCGACGAGCTCGCCGACCTGCACCGCCCGCAGTACACCGCGGACCTGCTGATCACTGCGCTGGAGCGCAACGCGGACCGCCCCGCCCTCTACCTCGGGGACGTGGTGCTCACCGGTGGGCAGATGCGCGACCAGATCAGCTGCTTCGTGCAGGCTCTGCGGTCCCTCGGCATCGACACGGGCTCCACGGTCGCGATGCTCTCGAAGAACCGTCCCGAGGTGCTCATCAGCGTCGGGTCCACGATGATCCTCGGCTGCCGCAACACCGCGCTCGCGCCGATGGGATCGCTCGACGATCACCGCTACATCCTCGAGGACTCCGAGATCGAGACGCTGATCTTCGATCCCACTGCGTTCGAGGGGCGCGCGGCGGAGCTCAAGGCCTCGGTGCCGTCGCTGAAGAACCTCTTCTCGCTCGGCCCGTCCGAGGTGGGAGTCGACTTGCTCGCCCTGGTAGGGGATTTCGTCCCCGAGCGGCTGGTCGCCGCGAAGGTGGCCGGGTCCGACCCGAGCAGCATCGTCTACACCGGAGGCACCACCGGCAAGCCGAAGGGCGTGATCAACACCTTCCAGTCGGGCGTGACGCTGCCGCAGATCCAGATGGCCGAGTGGCAGTGGCCGGACGAGATGCGCTTCCTCGCCTGCACCCCGCTCTCGCACGCGGGCATGGCGTTCTTCGTGCCGACGCTGATGCGCGGCGGCGCGCTCGTGGTGCTGCCCGCCTTCGAGCCGGGCGCCGTCCTCGAGGCGATCGAGAAGCACAAGATCACCGTGACGATGCTCGTGCCGACGATGATCTACATGCTGCTCGACCACCCGGACCTGGCCAAGCGGGACCTGTCCAGCCTGCAGACGCTGTACTACGGCGCGGCGGCCATGTCGCCCGCGCGCCTGGTCGAGGGCATCGAGAAGCTGGGCCCGATCTTCTTCCAGTACTTCGGTCAGTCCGAGTGCGGCATGACCATCACCGTGATGCGCAAGGAGGAGCACGACCCCGCCAACCTCGAGCGGCTGGCCTCCTGTGGGCGTCCGGTGCCGTGGCTGGACGTGCGCCTGCTCGACGACGACCTGAACGAGGTGCCCCGCGGCGAGCTCGGCGAGATCTGCGTGCGCGGCCCGCTGGTGATGCAGGGTTACTGGAAGAAGCCGGCGGAGACCGCGGAGGCGCTGCGCGGCGGCTGGCTGCACACCGGTGACGTCGCCCGCGCGGACAAGGACGGCTTCCTGTACATCGTCGACCGCAAGAAGGACATGATCATCACCGGCGGCTTCAACGTCTTCCCCAGGGAGATCGAGGACGTCATCTCCGGTCATCCCGCGGTCGCCTCGGTCGCCGTCGTCGGTGTGCCGGACGAGAAGTGGGGAGAGGCCGTCAAGGCCTGCGTGGTGCTGCGCGAGGGCGCGACGGTGGAGGTCGCCGAGTTGGTCGAGCGGGTGAAGGCGGCGAAGGGTGCGGTGCACGCGCCCAAGACGATCGACTTCGTCGACGCGCTCCCGCTGACCCCGCTCGGCAAGCTGGACAAGAAGGCGCTGCGGGCGCGCTACTGGGAGGGCGCGGCGCGCGCGGTGTAGCGGCGATCGCGGGCGTAGCGTCGGCCCATGGCCACCTACGTCCTGATCCCCGGAGCCGGATCCGACTCGTCGTACTGGCAGTTCGTGACGCCGCCGCTGCGCGCGGCCGGGCACGACGTGGTGACGCCGGACCTGCCGTGCGACGACGATTCGGCCGGGCTCGCGGAGTACACCGACGTGGTGGTCGACGCGATCGGCGACCGCACCGGGCTGATCCTGGTGGCGCAGTCGATGGCCGGGTTCACCGCGCCGCTGGTCTGCGAGCGGGTGCCGGTGTCGCTGATGGTGCTGGTCGCGGCGATGGTCCCGGTTCCGGGGGAGGCGCCGGGCGACTGGTGGGCGAACACCGGGCAGAGGGCCGCCCGTCGCGCGCAGGACGTGGCGGACGGCCGTGACCCCGACGCCGAGTTCGATCCGGTCACGGTCTTTCTGCACGACGTGCCGCCGGAGCTGATCCCGGCGGTGATGGCGGGCGGGGCGCGGGAACAGTCCGAGACGCCGTTCCGGGCGCCCTGGCCGCTGCCGGCCTGGCCGGACGTGCCGACGCGGTTCCTGCTCTGCCGTCAGGACCGCATCTTCCCCGCGGAGTTCCAGCGCCGGGTGGTGCGGGACCGGCTGGGGATCACGCCCGACGAGATGGACAGCGGTCACCTGCCCGCGCTCGCGCACCCGGCGGAGTTGGTGGAGCGGCTCGAGCGGTACCGCGTCGGCCTCGGGCTGTGACCAGCGGCACCACGTCAGCCCCAAGATTCCCAAACTTGAGCGGAACAGACTCAACCTTTGGAGCGTTGGAACATGTGACAACGCCGAGTGGCCCTGCATAGGCTCGACGGCGACGACCGACGTCTTCCGAAGGGGTGACCAGTGGACTCGTTTTCTCCGACCACCAAGACTCAGGCGGCACTGACCGCCGCTTTGCAGTCTGCTTCCGCCGCGGGCAACCCGGACATCCGTCCGGCGCACCTGCTCGCCGCGCTGCTCGACCAGACCGACGGCATCGCCGCCCCGCTGCTCAAGGCGGTTGGCGTCGACCCGACCGCAGTGCACCGCGAGGCCCAGGCGATGGTGGACCGGCTGCCGCAGACGACCGGCGCGACCACCACGCCACAGCTCGGCCGCGAGGCGCTCGCCGCGCTCACCGCCGCCCAGCACCTGGCCACCGAGCTCGACGACGAGTACGTCTCCACCGAGCACGTCCTGGTCGGGTTGGCCTCCGGTGACTCCGACGTCGCGAAACTCCTTGTCGGGCACGGGGCCACCCCGGAGGCGCTGCGTGAGGCCTTCACCACCGTGCGCGGCAGCGCGCGCGTGACCAGCCCCGACCCCGAGGGCACCTATCAGGCGCTGGAGAAGTACAGCACCGACCTCACCGCGGCCGCGCGCGCAGGCAAGCTCGACCCGGTGATCGGCCGGGATACCGAGATCCGGCGCGTCGTACAGGTTCTCAGCCGCCGCACCAAGAACAACCCGGTGCTCATCGGCGAGCCCGGCGTCGGCAAGACGGCGATCGTCGAGGGTCTCGCCCAGCGCATCGTGGCGGGTGACGTCCCGGAGTCGTTGCGCGGTAAGACCGTCGTCTCGCTCGACCTCGGTTCGATGGTCGCGGGAGCCAAGTTCCGCGGCGAGTTCGAGGAGCGGCTCAAGGCCGTTCTCGACGACATCAAGAACTCGGCCGGTCAGGTGATCACCTTCATCGACGAGCTGCACACGATCGTCGGCGCGGGTGCGACCGGCGAGTCCGCCATGGACGCAGGCAACATGATCAAGCCGATGCTCGCCCGCGGTGAGCTGCGGATGGTCGGTGCCACCACCCTCGAGGAGTACCGCAAGTACATCGAGAAGGACGCCGCCCTCGAGCGCCGCTTCCAGCAGGTGCTGGTCGGGGAGCCGTCGGTGGAGGACACCGTCGGCATCCTGCGCGGCCTGAAGGAGCGCTACGAGGTGCACCACGGCGTGCGCATCACCGACTCGGCTCTCGTTGCGGCCGCGACACTCTCGGACCGCTACATCACCTCCAGGTTCCTGCCGGACAAGGCGATCGACCTGGTCGACGAGGCGGCGTCGCGGCTGCGCATGGAGATCGACTCACGGCCCGTCGAGATCGACGAGGTCGAGCGCACGGTGCGGCGGCTCGAGATCGAGGAGATGGCGCTCGAGAAGGAGACCGACGAGGCGTCCAAGGCCCGGCTGGTCAAGCTGCGCCAGGAGCTCGCCGACGACCGCGAGAAGCTGGGGCAGCTGAGCACCAGGTGGCAGAACGAGAAGCAGGCCATCGATTCCGTCCGCGAGATCAAGGAACAGCTCGAAGCGCTTCGCGGCGAGTCGGATCGGGCCGAGCGCGACGGCGACCTGGGCAAGGCGGCCGAGCTGCGGTACGGCCGGATCCCGGAGCTGGAGCGCAAGCTCGAGGCCGCGGTCGAGGCGTCCGGTGGCGCCAGCGACGGCGACGTGATGCTCAAGGAGGAGGTCGGGCCCGACGACGTCGCCGATGTCGTGTCGGCGTGGACCGGTATCCCCGCGGGCCGGATGATGGAGGGCGAGACCGCCAAGCTGCTCCGGATGGAGTCGGAGCTGGGCAAGCGGGTCGTCGGCCAGGACGAAGCGGTGATCGCGGTGTCCGATGCGGTCCGTCGCGCACGGGCAGGGGTCGCCGACCCGAACCGGCCGACCGGCTCGTTCCTGTTCCTCGGCCCGACCGGCGTCGGCAAGACCGAACTGGCGAAGGCGTTGGCGGACTTCCTGTTCGACGACGAGCGGGCGATGGTCCGGATCGACATGTCGGAGTACAGCGAGAAGCACTCGGTGGCGCGGCTGGTCGGTGCGCCTCCGGGGTACGTCGGCTATGACCAGGGCGGTCAGCTCACCGAGGCGGTCCGCAGGCGGCCGTACACGGTGGTGCTGTTCGACGAGGTCGAGAAGGCGCACCCGGACGTGTTCGACATCCTGCTGGCGGTGCTCGACGAGGGGCGCCTGACCGACGGTCAGGGCCGAACGGTTGACTTCCGCAACACCATCCTGATCCTCACCTCGAACCTCGGCGCCGGTGGCACCAGGGAGCAGGTGATGGACGCGGTGCGGCACGCGTTCAAGCCGGAATTCATCAACCGGCTCGACGACGTGGTGATCTTCGATCCGCTCTCGGAGCAGCAGCTGGAGTCGATCGTCGACATCCAGCTCGGGCAGCTGGCGAAGCGGCTCGCGGCGCGCAGGTTGAGCCTGGAGGTGTCGGGGCCCGCGAAGGAATGGCTGGCGCACCGCGGATACGACCCGCTGTACGGGGCGCGGCCGCTACGCCGGTTGATCCAGCAGGCGATCGGCGACCAGCTCGCGAAGCTGTTGCTGGCCGGGGACATCCACGACGGAGACACGGTGCCGGTGAACGTCTCGGTCGACGGTGATTCGCTGGTCCTGGGGTAGGTGTCCGACACACGACTGTGCGCGAGGTTCGTGGAGAACCTCGCGCACAGTCGCGTTGTGGCCGGGGTCGGGGTGCCGCGATTCATGGGCCGGGGGGCAGACCAGGAGCCGCGGCGCCGTCGAGCTCGGCGCCCACCCGGGTTCGGTCGCGTGAGGGGCGCGGCCGAGGGGACCGGGTGCGTTGGGGGTGGGATCAGCCGATGCTGAAGGGCTGGCCCCAGAGGGTGACGTTGCCGGTGACGTTGGCCGTGTTGACGGTGACCTTGACGTAGGAGCGGGCCTGCGCGTAGCCGGCGCAGCCGCTGACTCCGAGTGTGGAGTCGGCCCAGGTGACGCTGCCCTTGCCCTTGTAGGGGTTGGCGGCGCGGTGCTGTTCGGCGCCGAAGGGGTCGGCGAGCTCGAGGTCGAGGATCTTGTAGTCCACGGCCTGGCCGGGTCCGATCGAGACGTTGCCTGCGCTCTTGGCGGTCTGCTTGGCGGCGCCGTCGGGGTCGGCCCAGGTGGTGCTCATGCCGCCGTCGGTGCCGGTCTTGCCGCCGAGGGTGAGCTGGCAGGCGACGATGTAGCCGGGCTGGATGGTGCCGCTGCCGCCATTGGAGACCTCGACCTTGGTCGAGCCGGAGACCCACACGTTGCGGTGCAGCGGGGTCGAGCCCATCGACGGCGAGATGTTGGCGGTCTCGCCGGTGCGGGTGATGGTGACGACGGTGCCGTCGACGAGGGTCTCGGTGATCGAGCCGTCGGGCAGCGGGACGAGGGTGTCGGCGCTGGCGGCGCCCGCGGACAGGAAGCCGAGGGTGATGGCGGCGGCGCTGCCGACCGCGGCGGTCTTGAGCCCGCGACGCAGGCCGTTGGTGGTGACGTTCATGAATTCCCCTCTGAGGGTTCAGGTATCGAGTTCAGGTGCACGGGCGGCGGAGCCGCTATCCGATGCTGAAGGGCTGGCCGTACAGGGTGGTCTTGGAGTAGTCGTTGCCGACGATCTCGACCACGGTGTAGGAACGGGCCTGGGCGAACCCGCCGCAGTTCTGGATCTCGAGCTGGGTGTCCTGGTACTGGACGGAGTACTTGCCGTTCTTCTTGATGTCCTTGCCCGCGACGCCGACGAACTTGACCTGGCCTGCGGAGACCGGGACGGTCAGTGACCCCGACATCGAGGGGCCGGTCAGGTCCATCGAGGCGCCGATGGAGCCGCCGAGGCCGGTGATGTCGACCTGGCAGCCGACGATGTAGCCGGTGTTGATCCGGGAGATCCCGTGGGTGGAGGAGTTGTTGGTGCCGGAGGTGTTGGCGGCGCCGTTGAACGGTCCGGCCTCGCCTTCCTTGGTGATGCCGGTGACGTCGGCGGTGACGGTCCCGGAGACCCAGGCGGTGCGGCCTGCGCCGTTGGCGGCCAGCGACGGGGAGATCAGGGCGCTCTCTCCGGTGCGGGAGACGACCGCTCCCGGTCCGGCCTTCTGCCCGTCGGGCAGCGGCACGAAGGTGTCGGCATGGGCCGCACCGGTCGACATCAGGCCGATCGCCAGTGCGGCGGCGGCGCCTGCCATACGGGCGCCACGGCGCAGGCCTGACTTGCGGATCTCGCTCATTCGTTCCCCTCTAGAGGTGGTCAGTGGTGGTCGGAAGCGGTGCACGGGACCGGAGGCTGGTCAGATCGTGAGCCATGCTTCCGAACGCTGCGCACGAAACTATCCGCATCATTCGATTGAATGCAATGGACCACACCGAGACGGAAATGAGACTCATCTCACACCGGGTGGTTGGGTCGGGCGAGGCTCGTACAGTGCAGGACGGTTGTCCAGATTGGCCCCCCAACCCTGCGAATCATCTGTAGGATTCGGCCCCTGGGGGTTTTGTGCGGAATTGGCGGTTGTGCAGGGGGCGGAGCGATGGTGATGGACAGGGCGGATCGTCCGCAGAAGACGGCGATGATCATCGCCAGGCGGATCATTGCGGATATCGAGCGAGACGGCCTGCGGCCCGGTGACCGGTTGCCGCCGGAGCGGGTGATGCTCGAGCAGTATCAGGTCGGCAGGGGCACGCTCCGTGAATCGCTGCGATATCTCGAGCTGTCGGGTGCGCTCTCGATCAAGCCGGGGCCGGGCGGGGGTCCGACGGTGCAGAAGCCCGACGGCTCCCATCTGATGACCGGCCTCGGTCTGTTGCTGCAGTTCGAGGAGTCGCCCTTCGGCACGATCGCCGAGGCGCGCGTCGGCCTCGAGCCGTTGATGGCGCGGATGGCTGCCGAGCACCGAACCGAGGAGCATCGTCGTGTCCTCGCCGAGTCGGTTCGTGCGATGGAGGAGCACCTCGACGATCTCGATGCGTTCCTTGCGGCGAACCGCCGATTCCACAACACCATCGCGTGGGCGTCGGGCAACGCGCTGTTCGGCTATCTGGTCGATGCCATGGACGGGGTCTTCGTCGGGGCTGGGGTCGGGGTCGCCTATTCGGAGCGGTTGCGGTCCAGGGTGCTCGCGGACGACGTCGCCATTTTCACCGCGATCGCAGAAGGCGACCCTGACGCGGCGGAGACGGCGATGCGGGCGCATGTCGCGCAGTGGACGGCCTACCTGAAGGACAACTTCCCAGGCGAGCTGTCGCGGCCGATCGCCTGGAATGTGATGCGCTAGCCACCGTCGTCTTCAGCGCGGTCTCAGGTTCCGCCTCTATCCTGACGGGTCGGACTGAATTGACCAGCGGCGGGACCCACGATCGCCCGCGCAGAGAGCAGGCCCGAGACATGAACAACACGGACGATCCGCGCACACCGCAGGAGCGAACCGGCGACGGTACCGAGCCGTTCGACGCCGGCCCCGACCCCACCGCGGAGTGGGCTGCTGCGGCCGAGGGTGCCGCTCCGGACCAGCCGACCGAGGTCTGGGCCCGCGGCGCCGATCAGCCAACGCAGCAGTTCGACCGCTCGGCCGGGCCGGTGACGCCGCAATACACCACCGACCCGCACCAGGCCTACGGTCAGGTCCCGCCGAACGCGACGCAGGCGTACCCGACGTATCAGGGGTACGACCCGAACCAGGCGCCGAACGCGACGCAGGCGTACCCGACGTATCAGGGGTACGACCCGAATCAGCCGCCGAACGCGACGCAGGCGTACCCGACCTATCAGGGGTACGACCCGAACCAGGCGCCGAACGCGACGCAGGCGTACCCGACCTATCAGGGGTACGACCCGAACCAGCCGCCGACGCCACCGCCGACCGGCGGGTCCCCCTACCTCGACGGTGACCAGAAGAAGGGGCCGAGCAAGGGTGTGCTGGCGGTCGCCCTGGTCGTGGCGGGGCTGCTCCTCCTTGCGGTCGTCGGTCTCGGCGTCATGCTCATCGGCGGCGGCGGAGCGGACTCCCCGAGCAGCGCCTCGGCCCCGGTGACGAGCACCCTGCCCAGGGCCAGCACCGCGCCGCCGCGGACCTCCGAACCGCCGGCCACCAGTGCCCCCGACCTGTCGCAGATCCCGGGCGGTGTCGGCGAGGCGATCGGCGCGGCCGGTGCGGCCGTCGGGACCATCACCTCCAACGACGGATCCACGCTGATCCTCGACGGAATCGGCGGCTCCGCGGTCACGGTCGTCACCAACGGGTCCACCAAGATCATCTCGCTCAGCGGCGCGAAGGTCGGCGATCTCAAGCCCGGTGACACCGTCGTGGTCCAGGGTGAGAAGGGCGATGACGGGTCGGTCATCGCCAAGGTGATCGTGAACACCACGCTCCCGGATCTCGGGAACTTCGGGAACTGACGGCGGATCGAAGCAGATGATTTCGGTCCCCGTGCGAGCCGAGTGCCGCGCGGGGACCGTTCAGTCGATATTGTGACTGGCGATGACGCTTATCTGGTTCGGACTCTCAGCGATCGCGCTCGTGGGCGCGATCGTGCTCCTGTCCATCGATCGCAGCAGGCGCGACCAGTTCGGTCGCGTCAGGCAGATCTGGGCGAAGGCGCAGGGCTACACCTACAACGAGTCGGATGAGCACCTGCCGTCGCGTTGGCACCGGGCCGCGCTGGCCAAGCAGGAGTACCTCGGGGCCGTCGACGTGGTGCACGGCATCCGTCGCGGCGAGAACTTCGTGCTGTTCGACCTCGAGGAGACGACGACGATCGTCGCGGTCCAGCGCACGGTCGGCTCCGATGTCGACATCGATCTCCGGCTCCGGTCGACGCCGCCGCCGAAGGATGCGGACATGAACCTGCTCGGCTCGATCGGGCCGCGGGTGGTGTTCGCCACCGACCTGGAGATCGCCCGACGGGTCTGTGATCAGCGCATGGTGCATTTCACGGAGTCGGTTCCGCCGCATGTCCAGATGTTGTGGAGCGAGGGGGAGTGGACGCTCGGTTCGCTGCCGGTCACCAGCAACGGCCGTGAGTGGGACGCCGCGATCGACGCGGTCGCCCGGCTCTCCGGCATCCTGCACGTGCTGCCCCCCGTTCTCGACTCGGCACCTGAGGCGCCGCCGATGGCCGCCCCGGCCGCCCCCGCCCCCCGCGAGCTGCCGGACTGGGAGCGCTCGCCGTACCCGGCGCCGGGCGCGGACCAAGCCGCGCCGCCGAACGTTGTTCCGCTGGCGCGCACCGTAAATCACGATCCGGGACGTCCGTACCCGCACGAGGGTGACGTCGACCAGGACCCGCGCGGCTGAATCAGGCCCGGCGTACGGCCAGTGGGTGGACCCGGTGTGCGAGCGCCCCGGGGTGTGAGTAGATTGCACGCCTGTGACTCTTGTGACGGTTGTGGCGGTCGTTGCTGTTGTTCTTCTTGTGGCGTGGGCGGTGTCCGTGGTTCGACGCTTGCGTCGATTCGAGGGAAACCTCACCGCGAGCCGAGCCCTACTCGATGTGGAACTCGAACGACGGTG
Organism: Rhodococcus sp. NPDC055112; assembly: GCF_053607505.1. Classification (NCBI taxonomy): domain Bacteria; kingdom Bacillati; phylum Actinomycetota; class Actinomycetes; order Mycobacteriales; family Nocardiaceae; genus Rhodococcus; species Rhodococcus sp. NPDC055112. Next base: position 42,527 of record NZ_JBSGTR010000034.1, on the reverse strand, counting down.
CGATCAGGCACCTGAGCTGATCGCCGCTGCCCGGGCCGCGGCGATGCCGTCCGAGATCCTGGCCCCGTTGGTCGGTGCACGGTCGCTGGCCGTCGCGCTGCGCGAGCAGGGCATGAGCCTCGGCGAGCAGGCCGGCTCCGAGAACGCGCTGTCCGTCGCGTTGCACCGGCTGATGTTCGAGGTGGAGTGCAACCCGAATGTCAAGCACGACTGGGCGATTCAGCGCCCCGCGCTCGAGCTCAAGGTGACCGAGCAGCGGATCATCGGAGCGGCCCGGGTGTACAACGACAGTGCCGCCGCGGTGAACCGGCTGGTGCGCTCGGTTCCCGCCGGGGTCGTGGCGCGGCTGGTGGGCGGGCAGCAGGTACCGCTGTTCGAGGCGACGGTCGTCGAATTGCCGATCGGTTCCGACGAGGCCGAGGCGCCCGCCCTGCAGGCTCCCCTGCACGACGACGCGGTCGCCATGACGGACCGGGACGCGGGCGTGCCCGGGGCCCTCCTCTAGGCGACTACGCTGGGGCGTCGAAACTGGACGCGAAGAGGAGCGGTCGAATGACGGAGAAGGCGGAGCTCGCAGGGCTCGTACGCGAGCTGGCTGTGGTGCACGGGAAGGTGACCCTGTCCTCGGGCAAGGAAGCCGACTACTACGTCGACCTGCGTCGCGCGACGCTGCACCACCGTGCCGCACCGCTGATCGGGAAGCTGCTGCGCGAGCTCGTCGCGGACTGGGACTTCGACGCAGTCGGAGGCCTGACCATGGGCGCGGACCCGGTGGCCATGGCCGTCATGCACGCAGAGGGCCGACCGATCGACGCCTTCGTGGTGCGCAAGGCAGCGAAGGCGCACGGCATGCAGCGCCAGATCGAGGGCCCCGACGTGGTGGGGAAGCGGGTGTTGGTCGTCGAGGACACCACCACGACCGGCAACTCCCCGCTGACCGCCGTGCGCGCGCTGCGCGAGGCAGGCGCGATCGTCGTCGGCGTGGCGACCGTGGTGGACCGCGCGACCGGAGCCGATGCCGTCATCGCCGCCGAGGGCGTGGAGTACCGCTCACTGCTCGGCCTCGAGGACCTGGGCCTGTAGCGCTTCGCCTCACGACGCCTGGCGCAGCACCATGCCGCCCATCGTGATGACGTACTCGTCCGCGGCGTCGTCGAACGTGACGGCGACGGTGGTGGGGTAGTAGCCGCTGCGCTGATAGGCCTGTGGCTGTTTGATGCTCCGCACGGTGTTCGGCTTGGTCAGCAACCACTCGCGGGTCGCCATCGGTTCCATGAAGGTGTAGTCGCCGTCCCAGGTTCCGTTGAGGAAGGCCAGCGTGAACTGGTAGGGGCCAGGGATCACCCCGTCGGTGACATCGAACCAGTGCACCCCCATCGCGGGGGATGCCTGCGGCACGAGCTTCGGCCCGAGCATCGGGAAGTAGTCGGGCGGGAGGTAGCGCGGGTCCGGCAGTCGCAGACCCTTCGCCTCGAAATCCGGCCTCGCCGGGTCGATCTCGGCCACCGCGGCCTCGTCGGCCATGTAGAAGTGGGTGTCGAAATGCGGCTTGTCGAACATGCCGCTGGGACCGTGACCGTGGTCGTTCCAGTCGAGGGTGGTGTGGTCGAAGACCGTCGCTGCGGCCTCGTCGGGTAGGTCGAGTTCGAAGGTCGCCACGTCGTGGGTCGCGGGCAGGTCGTACATCGCGCCCTCGGACAGCCGCATGCCCACCTCGGTGGGATTGCCCGCGGCGTCGAGGGTGACGAAGCTGTGGGCGGTCCCATCACCGACCCGAACCGCCGGGCCGTCGAACACGCCCGTGCCGTCGGGGACGCCCGCTCCACCGGTGGTGGGCTGGCCCGCCGGCGCGTGGGTACCCCCGGCCATGGTCAGCGCCGCACACGCGACGATCAGTCCGGCGGACAGGAACCTGCGGCGTGGACGCATCGTGCACCTCGGCTTCCGTGGTGATTCGCGTACCCGTCGATGCTAGTGCCGATGCACCGGGGCGGCGGCCCCTTTGGTGCCGCCTAGTCCGAACCGGCGGTGATGGCCGCGGCCTCGTCCACGCTGTGCGGCGCCGGGTCGTGGTCGTCGACGTGCGCGAGCACCCTGCGCCCGGTGGACAGCACCACGATGGCGGCGGCCGTGCAGAGCGCGCCGACCCAGAACGGCAGGTGCACGTTGCTCTCGCCGAGCTTGCCCGCCACCCACGGTGCGGCGGCGCCCCCGACGAACCTGACGAAGCTGTACGCGGCGGATGCGGTGGAGCGCTCGACCGGCGCGGAGATCATCACGGTCTCGGTGATCAGGGTGTTGTTCACGCCGAGGAAGAGGCCCGCAAGGACCACGCAGACGATCAGGACCGTCTTGTTCTCGGTGAACAGCGCCATCACCGCGAGGTCGACCGCGAACAGGGCCAGCGCGAGCATCATCATCGGCAGCGTGCCGAACGCCCGCTGCAGCCGCGGTGCCAGGAACACCGACGAGACCGCGAGCATCAGGCCCCAGCCGAAGAAGATGAAACCGATTGCGTAGGTTCCCATGTCGAGCGGGAACGGGGTGTACGCGAGCAGGGTGAAGAACCCGTAGTTGTACAGCAGCGAGGTGATCGCGACGGTGAGCAGGCCCCGATGCCGCAGCGCGAGGAACGGGGCGGACAGCGAAGTCCGGCCGGATTTCGGTGCGGGCGTGGCGGGCAACATCACCACGATCAGGATGAAGGCGGCGGCCATCAGTGCGGCGACGCCGAAGAAGGGGGCGCGCCAGCTGACGCTGCCGAGGACGCCGCCGACCAACGGCCCCACCGCGATACCGATGCCGAGCGCGGCCTCGTACAGGATGATCGCCTTCGCGACGCCACCGCTTGCCGCGCCGACGATCGTCGCCAGCGCGGTCGCGATGAACAGCGCGTTGCCAAGGCCCCAGCCGGCACGGAATCCGACGATCTGTCCTACGGTGCCCGACATCCCGGCCAGCGCGGCGAACACCACGATGATCGCCAGGCCCCAGAGCAGCGTCTTCTTCGGGCCGATCCGGCTCGACACCACGCCGGTGATCAGCATGGCGACACCGGTCACGAGCATGTACGAGGTGAACAGCAGCGACACCTGGGAGGGGGTCGCGTCGAGTTGTTCGCCGATCGGTTTGAGGATCGGGTCCACCAGGCCGATACCCATGAAGGCGATGACGCTCGCGAACGCGACCGCCCAGACCGCCTTCGGTTGGTGCAGGATGCTCTTGCTCTCGGTGCCGGCGCTGGTGGCCGTGTCGGTGACTGTCACGGGCTGTTCCTTTGTGTCGCTGGTTTCTCTCATCGCTGTGTTGACGCCTTGATGGCGGCCCGCAGGTCCGCCAGGCTCTGCGAAAGTCGTTCGATCTGTTCGGGTTCGAGTTCGCCGAGGTGGGCGGCGAGCGCGGTGCCGATCTCGGCGCGGGCCTCGCCGAGCCATCGACGCCCGGCCTCGGTCATCTCGACCACCACCGCCCGCGAGTCCGCGGGGTCGCGGTGCCTGCTGGCCAGTCCGGCATCGGTGATCTGCTTGAGCAGGGCGGTGGCCGTCGGCTGTGAGCAGCGATCGATCCTGGCGAACTCGCTGATGCGGAGCTCGCCGTACTCGTCGAGGTGCGAGAGCGCCCGCATCCAGGCTCGCGGCCGGTCGTCGGTCGCGATGGAGGAGGCGAGTCGGGTGAATCGCGACGTGTTGGTCACCAGCTCCGCGAGGACCTCGCGCAGGTGGCGCTCCGTCGGATGGTCGGATGCCATGAGCAATATTATTGCATAGGCAAACTATATATGTGAACCCTGTGGCCTGACATGCCGATGAGGCGCGTGGGGCACAATCTGTGCGGCGGCCAACACGGGTGAAGGGCAGGGACGAGATCCGATGACGATCCGGAGGACGGCGACGGCGCTCGCCGACGGCCGAGAGCTGATCTACTTCGACGACTCCGAGCCGTACGTCAGCGGGGCGGCGACCCGGCAACTGCACGACACCAGGGACCTGTCGCCGATCCGGGTGGAGTCGACGATGCGCTACGACGTGCTCTCCGGCGAGTGGGTGACGATGGCCGCGCACCGGATGGACCGGACGTTCCTGCCCGCGGCCGACGCCTGTCCGCTGTGCCCGAGCGGGGCAGGCCGCGCGCCGACGGAGATCCCAGCCGACGACTACGACGTCGCCGTCTTCGAGAACAGATTTCCGTCCCTGGCGACCGGCGCGGTTGCACCGCCGACGGACCACGTCGACGACGAGTCCCTGTGGCCGCAGCGGGCCGCAGCCGGCCGTTGCGAGGTCGTCTGCTTCACGAGCGACCACGGACGCAGCTTCGCGGAGCTGCCGGTGGGCCGGGTGCGCACGGTGCTGGGCGCGCTGGCCGACCGGACCAGGGAGCTGTCGGCGTTGCCGGGCATCGAGCAGGTCTACTGCTTCGAGAATCGGGGCGAGGAGATCGGCGTGACGTTGGCGCACCCGCACGGCCAGATCTACGCGTACCCGATGCTGCCTGCGAACACCGGCGCGCTGCTACGGCAATCCGAGCGGCACCTGGCACGGACCGGGCGATCGCTGCTGCGCGACGTGCTGGACGCGGAGCGACGTGCGGGCACCCGGGTGGTGCTCGAGGGCGAGCACTGGACGGCGTACGTGCCCGCGGCCGCGCGGTGGCCGGTGGAACTACACCTCGCACCGCACCGGGACGTCCCCGATCTGGCCGCGTTGGAGGCAGTCGAGCTGGACGAGCTGGCACACGTCTACCTCGACATCCTGGGCCGCCTGGATCGGTTCTTCGAGGGGGTGGAACGGCTTCCGTACATCGCTGGGTGGCATCAGGCGCCGGTCGGGGAGCAACGCGCGCTGGGCAGGCTCCACCTACAGCTGTTCTCGTTGATGCGGTCACCGCACCGGATGAAGTTCCTCGCGGGTTCCGAGTCGGGGATGGGGGCCTGGGTCAGCGACACCACGCCGGAGCGGATCGCGGCGCGCTTCCGGGAGATCGCGCCGTGATCGAATGGGTGGAGGCCGCGTCGGATTCGGCGTTGGCCGCTTCCGTCATCGACCGGTTCAGGAGCCAGTTCGGCGCGGAGCCGGAGGGCGTGTGGGCAGCGCCGGGGCGGGTCAACCTCATCGGCGAGCACGTCGACTATGCCCAGGGCCTGTCGCTGCCGATCGCGTTGCCGCACAGCACCGTCGTCGCGGTGGGGCGCCGGGATGACGGGATGCTGCGGTGCGGGTCCGGCCTGGGAACCTGGAGCGGCCGGGTCGAGGAGATCGCGCCGGGTAACCCGCAGTGCTGGGCGGCGTACCTCGCGGGCGTGGTGTGGGCGATGCGTCGAGACGGGCTGCTGGGCAGTGGTTTCGGCGGCGCCGACGTGGCGGTCGAGTCCTCGGTGCCGATCGGTGCCGGCCTCTCCAGCTCGGCCGCACTCGAATGCGCGCTGGCGCTCGCGCTGGCGGAGCTGACCGGGGCGCCGACCGACGACGCCGGTCGCGTCGCGCTGACGGGGTGCTGCGTGCGCGCGGAGAACGACATCGCGCTGGCCCCCACCGGCGGCATGGACCAGGCGATCTCGCTGCGCGCCGAGGACGGTCACGCGCTGCTCGTCGATTCGCGGGACGGCGGTGTTGCCCCGGTGCCGTTCGACCTGGCGGGGGAGGGGCTGGCGCTGCTGGTGATCGACACCCGCGCCCCGCACCGCTTGGTCGACGGCCAGTACGCGCAGCGCCGGGCATCGGTGGAGGAGGCGGCCGCCACGCTGGGTGCGTCGCTGCGCGAGGTGACCGACGTGTCCGCGCTGACCGATCAGGTGTTGCGGCGCCGCGCCCGGCACGTCGTCTCGGAGATCGGCCGGGTGCGGGAGGTGTTGTCGCTCATGGACTCCGGTCGCTACCGCGAGCTCGGCCCGCTGCTGACGGCGTCGCACGTGTCGCTGCGCGACGACTACGAGGTGTCCTGCCCGGAGCTGGACTGCGCGGTGGACTCGGCACTCGCGGCGGGTGCGCACGGAGCCCGGATGACCGGCGGCGGTTTCGGCGGATCGGCCATCGCGCTGATCGATGCCGGCGCGGCGGAGCGCGTCGCGACTGAGGTGCTGGCCGCCGCGCGGTCCCGCGGGCTCACCGAACCGCGCTTCCTGCGCCTGAACGCCTGTGCGGGTCCGGCCCGGCGGGTGGTCCGCAGATGACGAACGGGGGTTCGGCGGCCGGTTTCGCGTGAAACCAGGCCGGCGAACCCCCGCTCGGTGGGTGCTCAGTGGGCGCAGCGGATCAGGGAATGATCGCGTATGCCGAAACACCCATCGCCAGTTGCGGTCGGAGTTCGTTGTAGTACGGGCTGACAAACGTCGCATGGATGTTGAGTGAGGCGACGCCGGGGCCCGGGTTGATCTCGGTCCGGACCGACTCGCCGGGGCGTTCGCCGAAGTTGAGGTCGACGGTCTTGACCTGGTTTGCGAACGGGCCGAGGTTCCACGAGATGTCGGCCTTGATGCGGCAGACCGGATTGGCTGCCCACTCCGGGCCGACCCCGTGCATGCCGCGGGAGATGAGCACCACGGTGGCGAGGCCCGGGCGGGCGGGATCGGTCTCGATGAGGGTGTCGATGACGCCGTTGCAGAAGGCGTTCTGCCCGAGGACGGGCAGCGCCGCTCCGTTGGGTCCCATGTGCAGAATGGGCGCGGGTGCCGGCGCGGCCGAGGCCGGACCGGCCAGGCCGACCGCGGCGGCTGCGGCGACGGTGCCCGCACCGATCGCGCGCACGGCAAAGCTACGAATACTCATGTGAATCCCCCGTTGTGTGATGTGTCGTTCCCCCGGCCGTGACCCGGGCGTCGAAGCGCAACGGGTCGGCCGAGGCCATGCTCTCACAGACCGCCGCCCCGAAACCAACCGCACGGTCTGCGCGCGGCAACGGGAGGCCGCTGTCACGGGGCGAGTTCTCAGAGATCCCGGTCGGTGACGACGCCGCTCTGTAGCGCCCGCTTGGCGAGCTGCGCCCGCTTCTGATTCTGCGGCAGATCCTCCACGGCGAACTTCGAGAACAGCGTGCGCAGATGGGTTTTCACCGTCTCGACACTGACGAACAGGCGTTCCGCGATCTGTTGATTGGAGGCGGGGTTCGCGAACGCGGCCTTGTTCTTGTAGGGCCGGCAGAGCTCGATCACGATCGCCTGCTGGGCGGGCGTCAACGCGGCGCGAGTGGGCATGGCGTCGGCGATCCCGGTCAGGTCACCGCTGGGCGGTGTGAAGTGGAAGGTCAACACCGAGGATCCGATCCGGATGTTGTCGCCCGCCTGCAGGCGCCTGCGCCCGCTCAGCCGCTCGCCGTTGACGAAGGTGCCGTTGCGGGAGAGCCCGTCGTCGACGATGGTCCAGTGGGTGCCCATCCACTCGATCGCCGCATGCAGGCGGGAGACGTTGTGGTCCGACGCGAATGCGATGTCGGCCTGCGGAGACCGTCCCACGGTGAGGCGCGGCGAGTCCTCGACCAGTGCGAGTTCGCGATGATTCCCGTCATCGTCGGTGTAGCTCAGACGGGGCCCATCCAGTTGGCTCACGGCCACCCCAATGTGCACCTCGGTGGGCATGACGAAAATGCCCCTGCTCGCTCAGTCTAGTTCCGATTGCCGGTCGTTGGACCGCAGGAGTGAGCACTTTCCAACCTTGTGGTGACGTTTTCTGGCCTTCTACCAGCAAGAATAGTCGAGAGCCCAGCGGGATCTATTGTCCCGCCTTCGCACTGAGGGGAGACTGGGATGCAACGTGCGTGGAGCTGAGGAAGTGGTCCGGATGCCCCGACCAACACGCAAACGTCGGGTGGTGTTCGCGGTCCTGAGCCTATTGATCGCGGTCGGGTGGATGGCGTTGTTGGTCCCGGGGTCGCCGGTCGCGCCGGCTCAGGCGGCAGGGCAGGCACTCGCTGTCCCTGCAGTTGTGCCCGCGCAGCTTCCGGTCCCGCCGGTGCCGATCCAGCCGCAGCCGCCGCAGTACGTCCCGCCTGCCGAGGTCCCGCCGGTAGAGCCGCCCGTTGAGCCGCCGCAGTACGTGCCACCGGCCGAGGTTCCGCCGGTAGAGCCGCCGGATGTCCCGCCGGTTGAGGTCCCGCCGGTTGAGCCGCCGCCGGATGCCCCGCCGGTTGAGGTCCCGCCGGTTGAGGTCCCGCCGGTTGAGGTCCCGCCGGTAGAGCCGCCGCCGGATGCCCCGCCGGTTGAGGTCCCACCCGTTGAGCCGCCGTCGCATGTCCCGCCGGTAGAGCCGCCGCCGTTTGAGCAACCACAACCACAACCACAGCCACAGCCACAGCCGCCGGAGCAGCAGCAATCACCACCGCAGCAGCAGCAGCAACCGCCGCCGCCGCAGCAGCAGCAACCACCGCAGCAGCAGCAACCACCGCAGCAGCAGGAGCGACAGCCACCGCAGGAGCAACAGCAGCCACCGCAGGAGCAACAGCAACAGAGCTATGAGCAACAGCAACGGAGCTACGAGCAACGGCTCCAGGACTGCATGGCCGAAGGGGTGGGCTTCTGCGAGGACATCGTGAGGAAGGGCGAGCCGCAAAAGGGCAAGCAGAACACGGACGATCCAACGCGCGTGATCCTGGGGCCCCTATCGGGCACGAACGGAGGTTGCGTCACGCCGTCGGTTCAATGCCGGGAGAACCCGATGCCGAAGCCGAAGCCGGTGTGCCCTAATGCTCCTGGGTGCCCGACTAGCCCCGGCACGCCGACTATCCCCGTCATCGACGTGCTGCCGATGGAGTGCCCGTTGGTGCTGTCGAAGTGCCCGCCCGGCACGGCGACCCCCCGCGCTGACGCCGGTCGAGGTCTCGCGAACCCGGGCCTTCCCGCTCTTCCCGGCCTGCCGGGTGTCGCGGGACTGCCCGGTGTCGCGGGACTGCCTGCGCCCACCCCCGGGCAGCTCACCACGATGCCCGGCGATCCACGGCAACCTCAGACTCCGGGCGCCCCAGAACAGCCATTGCCGCCGGGCCTGTGGTTCAGCGTCCCCGCGGCGGCACCCGGCGAGCCGGTGACATTGACAGGGGCGGGATGTCCGCCCGACTCCGCGGTTCGGGTCTCCGTCGGTGGCGCCCCGGCTGGTGAGGCCGTGTCCGACGCGTCCGGTGAGTTCCGGGTGCCACTGACCTCCGGCGCCGAGGTCGGGCGTTACGAGGTCGCGGCCGACTGTGGACCGGTGCTGACCGCGCCGCTCGAGGTGGTGCTAGTCAGCGAGGCCGGTGGGTCCACGTCCAGCGTGGTCATCATCGTGTTCTTCCTGGCGATGGGCCTGCTGATCTACCGGCGACGACTGCTTCCCGTATCCAACTGAGGTTGAGGAGCACTGATGAAGACCTGGCTGATCGTGGTGCCGGTGGCAATTCTCGGCATCCTCGGACTCTCGGTGACCTCCGCCGTCGCCCAGACGGAATCGGCGGTGGGGGTGGCGGCGAGCGTGAACGGACAGGATGTCTCGTTCGTCGACCAGGACCACCCCGTTCATCTCGACCCCACCGGTGCGGCGGAGGTCGAGATCGTGCTGGTGAACAACTCGGCGGAGGCCGTGAGCGTCAGCGCGGTCGACCTCTCCGGTCACGTGCTCGGACTGAGTTTCTTCGACTATCACAGCTCGATGGCGGCCACCGTCGCGCCAGGGGAGACCCAGACGATCGCCTACTCGGTCGACCTGTCCGGTCTGGACGGCCAGGCCACAGGACTCATCAACGGCTCGCTGACCCTGCTCGACGGCAACGGCCAGGTGATCGTCGACATCCCGATCGTCACCGATGTGCGCGGTTCACTGATGTCTGTCTATGGCCTGTTCGGACTGGCCCTGGCTGTCCTCACCGTCCTCGCGCTGCTCGACACCGTGCTGGCCATCGCCCGAAATCGGATGCCGCAGAACCGGTGGCGGCGCGGGCTGCGGTTCCTCACCCCGGGGATCGGCATCGGATTGGTGCTCGTGTTCACCCTGTCCGCGTTGCGGGTGTGGGTTCCGACGACCGAGCGCTGGCTGGTCGTCGCGGCAGCCTTCGCGGTGGGGTTCTTCTTCCTCGGCTATCTCACACCGACGCCCCTGGATGAGGACGAATTGGGTGAGGACGAGGAGGACTACGAGGGTGAGCTGGACGAGGCGGAGTGGCGCGAGGACGCGGAGCCCGTCGGCCAGGCTCGGCCCACGGTACCCACACAATCGGCACAGACCACGCTCCGCGACACCGACCGGAAGTGAGTCAGAACCATGGACCCCGACACGGACCGGGTAAGTGAATCCCTTCCGGCCTACGACATCGGCGGAGAACTCGGGCGGGGAGGCTGGGGAGTCGTCCTGTCGGGGCATCACCGTGCGCTCGGGCGGCCGGTGGCGATCAAGCAACTGCCGCCGGCTTTCGCGTCCGATCCGGTTGTCCGCCACCGCTTCACGGCCGAGGGGCGACTGCTCGCCTCATTGGATCATCCGCACGTCGTTCCTGTGTACGACTACGTCGAGCACGACGGACTCTGCCTGCTGGTGATGGAGCTGCTGCCGGGAGGGACGGTCTGGAACCGGTTCGCCGGGACCGGGCTCAACTCGCACTCGGCCGTCGCGGTGGTGCTCGCCTGTGCGGCCGGCCTCAAGGCCGCGCACGAACGGGGAATCCTGCACCGGGACATCAAGCCCGAGAACCTGATGTTCGCCGCATCGGGGGCGGTCAAGGTGACGGATTTCGGGATCGCGAAGGTCGTCGGCGGCGACGAGACGCTCGCGACGAGAGAGGGCGATGTCATCGGGACCCCGTCATATATCGCGCCAGAGCAGGCCCGCGGCGGTGAATTGTCGCCGGCAACAGACGTTTACGCCATGGCGACGATGCTGTACGAGCTGCTCTCCGGGTCGCTGCCCTTCCCGCCCGCGGACGAGCCGATGGCGATCCTGTTCATGCACGCCTTCGATCAGCCGACGCCGCTGAGCGAGACCGCGCCGACCGTTCCGGAGCAGATCGCCGAGGTGGTGATGCGCGGGTTGGCCACGGATCCGCAGCAGCGCTACGCGACGGCCGAGGAGTTCGGGATTGCCCTCGCCGCGGCCTCCACCGGGCGGTGGGGGCCGGGTTGGCTTGCCACCGAGGGGATTCCGGTGATGGGTGCGGACACGATCGTGACCGCCGCCGGGATGGGCACCGCGCCGCCGCCGACACTGGTGGACGGGGAGCAGCCGCCGCTGCCGGTGACGCGGCCGCTGGCCAGGCCGGCGACCGGGACATCGACGGTGGGGGAGGTCGGTGAGCCGACCGTTGCCGGGGTCGGCGAGCCGACGGTTGCCGGGGTCGGCGAGCCGACGGTTGCCGCGGTGGGTGAGCCGACGGCGACGGGGTCGGTCCCCCCGCGGACCGCGCCGTTGCCGGGCTCGCCCGTGCCGTCGCAGACGCCGCCCACGGTGCGCCCGACGATATCCGTGCACGCTCGGGGCGTGCGACTGATCGACGTCGCGGACACGGACCTGGTGCCGGTGCGGTCGGTGGTTGACGTTCCGTCGCCGACCGTGCCCTACCGCATCGCGGCCGTGATCGCGGTGCTCACGATGGCGGTGGCGCTGCTGGGACTCGGATCAGCGGTCGGCGGACCGACCCCGCCGCCCGGGACCGTGACCGTCGCTGGGGCGGACCCAGGGACCGTCGATCCGGTTCGCATCGATCTGGTGCAGCCGGTGCCGGTGTCCGCGGCCGGTCAGGTGCCCGCCGACGCGGTGAGCATGACCCTGAAGGCGCTCGGGCAGCCGGTGAAGCAGGTGCGGACCGCGCCGCTGGTGCCCGTGGACGGCGGCGTCGCGGCCACCCTGCCCTCGCTCGGCGGTCAGTACCTCGTCGCAGGCGAGCTCACCGGCGAGCTGTCCTTCCTGCAGGCGGGCCGGGTGACAGAGACCTGGCAGTTCCCGGTGCGCACCGAGCAATCGGCGATGACGACGGTCGTCGCGGTCGGCGTCGCGGCGTTGTTCCTGTTCGGGATCGCGTACGTGGAGTCGTTTGTCCGCTCGTTGCGCCGGGGGCGTCGACGGATCTCCGGGAGCATCGGTCTCCCGTTGAGCGTGGGCGTCCTCGCGGTGGCCGTCGTCGGCGCGGTCTGGGTGCTGTTGGGCCGGCAGCCCACCGTCGCCACCGTCGTGGTGTGTGCGGTGCTCGGCGTTCTCGCCGGGGTGGCAGTGACCGTCGGTGCCGCGCGGGTGGGTCGGCGTCGCCGCTACCGCCGGGCGCGCTGGGAGGAGGATCGCGGGCCCGATCAACGGCGAGCCCGACGCGCCGCGGTCCGCTGACGGGTGCGGGATCGCCGAGCCGCTCGCTAGCCGCGTCCGCGCACAGCGGTCACGAATGCCGCCATCAGTTCCTGGTCCTTCACGCCACGGCTCGACTCGATGCCGCTGGAGACGTCGACGCCCCAGGCGCCGCTGGCGTCCAGCGCGTGCGCGACGTTGTCGGGGGCGAGCCCGCCTGCGAGGATCCACCGACCGCTCGGCAGCAGGGACCTGTCCTGCCAGTCCCAGGTGACGCCCGCTCCGGCGACGGCACCGTCGACGAGCAGGAAGTCCTCGCCGAAACCGGTCGCCGGATCGCCGGAGCTACCGGTGTTCAGTGCCCGCACGACCCGGAGCCCGGCGTCGTGCAGTGCCGCGACCTCGTCGGCGGAGCGCAGGTCGTGCACCTGCACGACGTCGATTCCCGCGGTCTTCGCGGCGGAGACGATGTCGGCGATCCCGATCCCGGTGAACACCCCGATCGCCAGGACGTCCTCCGGGACACGCTGCCTGAGCTGCGCGGCGGCCTCCGGGGTCACCTGGCGCGGGCTCCGCGCGAAGACGAATCCCACGGCGTCGACGCCGAGCTGCACGGCGCGGTCCACCGTGGCCTCGTCGCGCAGGCCACACATCTTGATGAATGTCATTGAGATCGCCGATCCTCCGTGTGCTCGTCCACACGAGGATAGGGGCAGGCCGGGGGATCCCGGCTATCGCTCAGATGTCACCGATAGAGCTGATCGACGATCCAGCCGGCCGTGTCCGGGCTCGACCGAAGGCTCGAGTGGTCCACCGCGGGGCTGCCGGGGAAGGCGTCCTCGAAGAAGACGTTGGTGACACCTGGCTCGGTGATGAAGGAACACGTGCCGGGCGGCGTCGCGACCTGATCGTTCTTCGTCGCCATCACGGAGTAGCTGACGCCGGGTTGAGCGATGGGCCCGTCCATGAGGGTCCGATAGACCTCGGACACCGGCGTCAGTTGGAGTGCCGAGGCCATCCCGGGTACCAGCGCCGCCAGCGCCGGTGCCAGGAAGGGCAGCGCCTCCAGCACCTGTACCGGGGTGACCGGCAAGTCCTTGATCCCGTACTGGGCCAGGAACCCGGCGCCGTCGCAGCCGCGGGCCTCCGGCGTGAGCAGCACCATGTCGTGCACGTCCTGCGCGCCGCCGAGCACCTTGACGAAGTAGTTCGCGACGACGGAGCCCGCAGAGTGGGCCACGATGTCGACCTGGGGCGCCCCGGTGGTGTCCTTGACCCTCGCGACGAAATCCGCCAGCTGGCGGGCCGCGCCGGTCATGTCTCCGGCCCACCGCCTGCCGTCGACCACCCCGCCCTGGAACACCAGGGCGCAGGCGCCCTGGTGTCGCAGCGTCGAGACGACCACCTCCCACTGGGATGCCGTGTCCGCGATGGTGCCGTCCGCGCCGGGCAGAATCAGCACGGGACGGGGCCTGGCGCTGCTGGGTCGGCAATCGATCGCGGGCTCGACCACCGTTCCTGCCGGGAGAGCCGGCGCAGCCGAGCCGCTGTCGGGCGCGGCGCTGGCAGGCACCGCCGATATCGCGAGCACCCCCGCGAGCGCGACGCCGAGGACCCCCAGCCGCATAGACATCAATCGGGCACCATGCTTGATCGCCATCTGTGAAACGCCCCCCTGTGAGCCGACCCGACCGGCGAAATCCGATCGCGATCAAGGCCTTCGATCACATGGCAACAGACTCCGCGATTGCCGTCAAGACGAACCGCCGGTGCCGGGCCGGCTCGTGTGCAGGCCCGACCGTCACCCTGGTGCCGCCGCCGCTCCGACCCCGATCGGGCACCCGATACGCTCGAGCCACACGTCAACCGTCACCGAAAGAGGTAGAGATGCGGCTCGAGCATGCGGTGTTCCTCGGCGCGACCGGAGCCACGGTGCTCGGTGCGGTCATCGGGAACGAACGGCTGCAGCAGATCGCCAAGCCGCTGATCGCGCCTTCCCTCGCGGTCCGGGTGCTGCGCAAGCGCTCCGACACCGATGCCGCCGACACCGCGCTGCTCGTCGGCGGTCTCGCCGCCGCGACCGTCGGCGACGTCTTCATGATCGACCCCGACAACGATGCGCGCCTGGTGCGCGGTGCTTCGTCGTTCGCCGTCATGCAGGCCAGCTACACGACGCTGCTGCTGCGCCGCGGGGCCCGCCCCACCTTGCCCGCCCTGGTTCCACGAAAGCTGGGCTGGCTCGGGGCGGCCGGGCTGCTGCGGGCCAGGGCTCGCACGGTCTCCACCCCGCTCACCGCGTACGGTGCGGCGCTGGCCACGACGTCCACGCTCTCGGCCGACCCGGCGCTGGCCCCCGGTGCCACCACCACCGCGGGTATGGCGCTGCCGAACGCGGACCGGCGGAGCTGGCTCGGGCTCGGTGGGCTGCTGTTCACCGGCTCGGATGGCCTGATCGTGGTGCGGCGACTGTTCGTGCGCTCGGAGTCGGGCCGCCGGGCTGCCGAGGGCGTGGTCCTTGCGAGCTACGCGGCCGCGCAGTTTCTCCTGGTCGAGGGCATGCTCGCGCTCGGGCGGAAGAACCGCACTGGCTAGGTCCGGGCCGCTGAACCCCCGAACCCCTGAACTGATCAGGGACAGAGCACGATCCGGTCCCGATTGTGGGGGTCGACCCGGATCGGCACCGTCCTGCCGGGCACGAATCGCTCACGCATCGACGCGGGCACCTCGTAGACCACCCGGCCCGAATATGACTCTTCGCCAGGGACGGTGAGGGCGAGCCGCAGCTCGGTGAGTTGTCCGTGATCGGCGGTCTCCGCGAGCCGCTGCGTGCTCTCGATCTTGGCCCAGCCCTCCAGCCCTCGCCGCTCCAGCTTCCGGTCCGCCCTGGTCGGCCGGTCGGCCCACATCATCCCGAGCCCCAGCGCCGAACCGTACGCGGCCAGCAGCCCGCCGATCTGGTACGGCACGGTGCCCGGCGGTGTGTGCTGGACGAGCCAGCCCAGCCAGATCGCCAGGATGATCAGGTAGCCGACGGTGATGGTCAGCACCGTGCGGACGATGCGCTCGTGAAACATCGGATCCTCCACCCCCCAGGGTAGGCGCACCGCCTACCCTGGCGACATGGCGAAGCAGGCAGTGGTAATCACCGGTGCGGCGGCAGGAATCGGCAGGGCGACCGCGTTGGAGTTCGCGAGGGCCGGATACCTCGTCGGTGCCTTCGACATCGACGAGACCGGACTCGCGGACCTTGCGCGGGAGATCCGCGCGGGTGGCGGCGAGGTCTCGACCGGGCTGCTGGACGTCACCGATGCCGAGCAGTGGGATGCCCGGCTCGCCGAGTTCGCGGAGGTGGCCTCGCACCGCCTCGACATCCTGGTGAACAACGCTGGGGTTCTCTCCTCGGGCCCGTTCGAGGAGATGTCGCCTGCCGAGCATCGGCGGATGGTCGACATCAACGTCGGCGGCGTCG
The DNA here is from genome assembly GCF_053607505.1 of Rhodococcus sp. NPDC055112. Classification (NCBI taxonomy): domain Bacteria; kingdom Bacillati; phylum Actinomycetota; class Actinomycetes; order Mycobacteriales; family Nocardiaceae; genus Rhodococcus; species Rhodococcus sp. NPDC055112. Next base: position 26,834 of record NZ_JBSGTR010000034.1, on the reverse strand, counting down.
TGCTCGGCAGCCGGGCGGCCTTCCCCTACCTGCAGGCGACGCCCGGTTCGCAGCTGGTCAACCTGTGTTCGGCCTCGGCGATCTACGGCCAGCCCGAGCTTGCCACCTACAGCGCCACCAAGTTCGCCATCCGGGGCCTCACGGAGGCGCTGGAACTGGAGTGGCGGCGGTACCGCATTCGGGTGCTCGCCGTCTGGCCGCTGTTCGTGAACACCGCGATGACCGGGAACCTGGACATGCGCAGCGCCGACTCGCTCGGCATCAAGCTGACCTCGATCGACGTCGCGAAGGTCATCGTCAAGGCGACCGGGCGCTCGCACCGGATGCTGGCGAAGGTGCACTACCCGGTGGGCAGGCAGGCGGGCGCGATGATGCTGGGGTCGAGGTTCTCCCCGGCCTGGCTGACCAGGGAGATCAACCGGCGGATCAGCCACAGCTAGCGCCGATCGCTTTGCCCGCGGAGCCCTCGGTCCGTCGGCCACTAGAGTTCTTGGCGACCGTCGAGGAAGGGTGTGCGTGTGCGTTCAGGTCGGGTTGTAGCAGCGGTGTTCGGGGTCGCGGCGGTGTTCGGAGCGGCCGCCTGCGGCACCTCCGAGGCCGGTCAGGCACCGCCGACCAGTCTCGCGGTGCCCACGACCACCGCCTCCGCGCCAACCACCACCCTCGCGCCGACGACGACAACGAGTGCGCCGCCCACGACGACGACGACCACCACCAGCAGCGCGCCGCCCTCGACGACCGCCGTCGAGTACGCGCGCAACGAGGCGGTCTACTTCAGCTCGCCGGTGGGTGGCTTCGAGTGCGGCATCATCTCGCTGCCCACCCGGACCGAGGCCGGCTGTCAGGGCGCCACCACCCCGATCCCGGCCAGGCCGGAGAACTGCATGGTGAACTGGGGCAACGGGATCAGGGTGACGGGCAACGGCCCGGGGGAGTTCCTGTGCTCCGGCGGCCCCGTCTACACCTCCGGCGTCTCGGCGGCGGATTCCGTGCTCCCGGTCGGGGACAAGGTGAGCTCGTTCGGGTTCACCTGTAAGTCCGAGGCGAAGGGCGTGACCTGTGTGAAGGATGACACCGGGCACGGGTTCCGAATCGCGACCGACTCCAACGAGACGTTCTGAGCTAGACGGAGCCGGGGAGGTGTCCCTCCCCGGCTCCGTCTAGTTCGGCCGTGCTCAGTGCGCGGTGTCGTCCAATGCGAGGGCGATTTCCTCGGCCGTCCGCAGGCCCATCCGGATCGCGCCGTCCACGTGCTGGTATCCGGCGCCCGCGATGTCGGAACACGAGAAGTGGATCGGCCCGACGGGGGTGCGCTGGTCGCGCCCGTATCGGTGGAGACCGCCCAGATCGAAGCTGGCGGCGTAGGCGCCGCGGGTCCACTCCTCCGAGCCCCAATCCGATTCGTAGTACACCACCGGCTCGGCGGCCCGGGGACCGAGGAAACGCGCGATGGACTCGAGGATCCTGCCCTTGCGCTCAGCCGCGGACAGCTCGAACATCGCGTCGGCCTTCTCGTCGGAGACGAACGCGACCAGGGTGCCGCGGGTGTCTCCGTAGTTGGTGTTGTCGTACACCTCCTGCACCAGTTCGGCTGCGCTGAAACCGGTTCCGGACAAACCGTCCTCGCGCCAGAACGGGGTGTCGTACACGGCGTGCACCTTGATGACGAGGCCGAGGGACTGGTGCTGGTGCATCTGGTGCTGTCGACGGGGCAGCGGCGGGTCGAACGACATCCGCGTGTACAGGTTGGGCGGCACCGCCAGCACCACGCGCCGGGCCCGCACTCGCAGATCCCCGTCCGCGAGAACCGTGACCCCGTCGGTTCCCCATGTGATCGTGCGGACCGGTGAGTTCAGGAAGACGTTGTCGCCCAACGACTCCGCGAGGCCGAGTGAGACCTGCTGCATGCCGCCGATGACGCGGCGGTCGAGGATGAAGTCCTCGTTGACCAGGTTGCTGAAGGAGCCGGCGGACGCCGCCATCAGTACCGCCTGCAGCGCGGAGAACGCGTGCGCAGGCTTGGTCAGCATGCCGCCTGCCACGAACAGGCTGATGTTGTTGCGGGCCTCCTCGTCGTCGCTGTGCGTTGCCAGCCACTGCCGGAAGGAGACGGTGTCGAGCTCGCGAGCACGGGGGTGTGCCCACGGCTCCTCGGCGCCGATCTCGGCGGTGAGCTCGTCCAGGAGCGCGACGAGCCGGTCCATCTCGGCGCGGGTGTGCTCGCTGACCGGGAAGGAGTCGCCGGAGTACGCGGTGCGGGCGCCGTCGGGTGCGATGTAGACCGAGTCGCCCTCGCGGTACCGGTCGAACGTCTTGAGGCCCAGCGTCTCCAGCGTGGCGTAGAGCGCCGACTGGTCGGGGGAGACCCACTGGCCGCCGATCTCCAGCATCGCGCCGTCGACGGTGTCGGTCCAGGTCCGGCCGCCGACGCGATCGCGGGCCTCGAGCACCGTGACGGACAGCCCGGCCTTCCTCAGCTCGGTGGCGGCGGTCAGGCCGGACGGACCGGCTCCGACGACGACGACATCACGGGTGATTTCGGGCAAGGGAACTCCTTGGTCGAAGGTGGGTGGGTTCGATTCTGTTTCCCAGGGCACACTTGCGCGGGTGCCGATGCGTCGAATCTCGCATCGGCACCCGCGCCACTATGGCGCGCTGGGCTGGTTCTGGGTGATGCAGTGGATGCCGCCGCCGCGCGCGAAGATCGGTCGGGCGTCGACGCCGACCACCTGCCGACCGGGATACGCGTCGGCCAGGATGGCCGCGGCTTCCGCGTCGTTCTCGTCGCCGAAGGCGCACGCGACGACGACGCCGTTGGCCACGTAGTGGTTGAGGTAGCTGAAGTCGACGAAACCCTCGGCGTCGGTGAGCGTGCGGGGCGCGGGCACAGGGACGATCTGCCATGGCCTGCCCGCCGCGTCGGTGGTCCCGGAGAGCAGGTCGATGATCTCGCGGCTGACCGCGTGGTCGGGGTGCTCCGGTGCGCGCTGGTCGTGCACCAGCACGACGCCGGGCGCGGTGATGGCCGCGACGATGTCGACGTGCCCGCGGGTGCCGTAGCGCTCGTGGTCGCGGGTGAGCCCGCGCGGCAGCCAGATCACCGTGGTGGCGCCGATGGTGCGGGCGAGTTCGGCCTCCACGTCCGCCTTGCTCATGCCGGGGTTGCGGCCGGGGTCCAGCTGCACGGTCTCGGTGACCAGTACCGTCCCCTCGCCGTCGACCTGGATGCCGCCGCCCTCGTTCACCAGCGGCGAGTCGATCAGCTCCACGCCTGCCCGATCCGCGACGAACGCGCCGATCTTCGAGTCCCGGTCCCAGCGGGCCCAGTCCTGGCCGCCCCAGCCGTTGAAGACCCAGTCCACCCCGCCGACGCGGCCGTCGTCCGAGACGACGAAGGTCGGACCGATGTCGCGCATCCAGGCGTCGTTCAGCGGTGCCTCGACGATCTCGACGGCACCGCTCAGGTACCGCTTGGCCGCTTCCACCTCGGCCGGGTCGACGACCACCGTGACCGGCTCGAACTCTGCGACCGCGTTCGCCACCGCGGCCCAGGCCGACCGGGCCTCGTGGTGTTCCTCCGCGGTGTCGCCGAGCGAGTAGCCCTCGCTCGGGTACGCCATCCAGGTGCGCTCGTGTCGGTCCCGCTCCGCGGGCATCCGCCAACCCATCACGACCTGCCCATGGGGTGTGCGGTCTCGACCGGGGCGATAAGGCGGCCGTAGGTGTCGGGACGCCGGGTGGCGAGGAACGGGAACAGGGTCAGCCAGTCCTCCCGCTGCGCGAGGTCGAGATCGGCCACCAGGACCGCGGACTCGTCCCGCGGGGCCTGCACCAGGACCCGTCCGTACGGGTCGGAGATGAACGAGGAGCCGTAGAAGGTGATCACACCCTCATCGCCGTACCGATTGGGGACCACCATGAAGGTGCCGTTGGCGATGCCGTTGCCGACGATGACCTGCTGCCACAGCGGCTGGGTGTCGAAGTCGGGGTGGTCCGGCTCGGAGCCGATGGCGGTGGGGTAGACGATGATCTCCGCGCCGCCCAGCGAGTACATGCGGGCGACCTCGGGGAACCACTCGTCCCAGCAGGTCGGCATGCCGATGCGGGCGCCGTCGAGTCGGTCGGGGGCGTGCACGCTGTACGCCTCGTCGGTGGCAGGGCCGCCACGGAAGTAGGTGTCCTCGTAGTAGCCGGCTGTCACCGGGATGTGCAGCTTGCGGGTGCGGGCGACGAGTTCGCCGCTCGGCGCGACGAGGATCGCCGTGTTGAATCCGAGCCCGTCGGCGTAGTGGGTGCCGTCCTCCTCGCTGCTCCGCTCGTAGAGCGAGGCGTGCACCAGCACGCCGTGCTCGGCGGCGGCCTTCGCGGCGAAGGTGAAGGTAGGCCCGGTGAGCAGGTCCTCGGCGTGATCGCCGGGGGTGTCGCCGCCGGGGGCGAAGGCCGGATAGCGGCTCAGCGTCAGCTCGGGCAGGAACACCACCCGCGCGCCGTGGCGGGCGGCCTCGGCGATGCCGTCCTGCAGTTCGGCGCGCAGCGCGTCCTCGTCCTCATTCCAGCGGTGCTGGACGAGGGCCACGCGCAAGGGCGGGCGGGAGGGCTCCTGCACACGGGCGGGGGAGTTCGGGGGTGTGAGTGAGGTGATGGTCAACATCGGTGTCCTGGGGTGTGATCCGGGGATAAAACGAATGTGATTCGTTAAGTATGGTGATTTCCTGCCCCGTTGACAAGGGGGGAGAGTGTGATCGGCCAGATGTGGCCGGAGAAGGAGGACGGATGCCGCGCCCGCCGCAGCGCCTGCTATCGGCGCAGATCATCGTCGATGCGGCGCTGAAGATGGTCGATGCCGCAGGCGATTTCACGATTCCGGGGCTCGCCGAGCGCCTGAACGTACGTCCCTCATCGCTGTACAACCACGTCTCGGGCCGCGCCGAGATCATCGAGTTGATGCGGGCCAGGGCGATGGCATCGATCCGCCTCGACGAGCACGGCGCGGCCGCCGACCGCTGGATCGACACCGTGGCATCGCTGGCCCGCGAGTACCGGCTCAGCTACTCGAAGCACCCGCGGCTGATCCCGCTGCTCACCGCGCACACGGTGCAGACCGAGGTTGCCTTCGAGATGTACAACGCGCTGGCGACGGCCTTCACCGCGGGCGGGTTCTCCCCGGCCGAGGTGCTGCATGCCATCACCGCGCTCGACAGTTTCGTGCTCGGGTCGGCGCTGGATCTTGCTGCGCCCCAAGAAGTGTGGGCGAACACGCCGCGAGCGAATGAGCCGATGCGCGCCGCGCTGGCCGCGGCGGGTACCGCGCCGAATCGTGCCGACGACGCCTTCGATTTCGGCCTGCGCGTGCTCATCGCCGGACTGCGAGCCGAGGCGGCGTCGGCACCGTGACGAGACCACGCGCGGGCCGGATCAGCTGACCTTCGCCGCCGCTGGGAGTTCGGCGGGAAGGTCGTCGGTGAGGGCGGGTGTGGAACGGGTCAACGTCTCGCCCCGGAAGAACGCGGGATTGCGCGCGCGCATCACCAGCATCAGGACCGCCCCGAGCACCAGGAGCCCGAAGCCCAGGTAGAACACCAGGCCGATGCCGCCGATCGCCGTGCCGCTGCCGTTGTCCGGGTTCATGCTCTCCCCGACGGAGATCACGAACACGACCAGCAGCATGATGCCGCCGAGCAGCGGGAAGAGGAACTTGAAGGCGATATTGCGGGCACTGCTGAACAGTTCGTGGCGGAAGTACCAGACGCAGGCGAACGCGGTGATGCCGTAGTACCAGCAGATCATGATGCCCAGCGCCGCGATGGTGTCGAGCAGCGTGCGCTCGGAGAGGAACGTCGTGATCGTGTAGAAGGCGGCGGTCACCGCGCCGGCAACGATCGCGGCGAACGAGGGCACCATGAAGCGGGGGTGGATCTCGGCGAGCTTCTTCGGGAAGGCGCCGTACGCGCCCATCGCGAGCATGGTGCGCGCCGCGGGCAGGAACGTGGTCTGCAGGCTGGCGGCCGACGAGGCCAGCACGGCGAGGAACAGCACCAGGCCGCCCCATGGTCCGAGCACCGACTCGCCGAGTGCACCGAAGACGTTCTCCGCGTTGTCCGGGTTGCCCAGACCGACGCCGGTGTCGCCGACGCCCGCGTACATCATCGCCGCGACCGCCACGAGCAGGTAGGTCACCAGGACGGACAGCACGCACAGCAGGCCTGCGCGGCCAGGGGTCCGTTTGGGGTCCTTGCTCTCCTCGCCGAGGGTCAGGCAGGTGTCCCAGCCCCAGAAGGCGAAGATCGACCCGGTGAGGCCGACCGCGAACGCGGCGATGGTGACGCCGGTGAACGGGTTGAACCAGTCCAGGCTGAAGTTCAGGTGTGCGGGTGCGTCGCCCGCGGCGACGTGCCAGAGGGCGACACCCGCGAACGCCAGCAGCACCGTCATCTGGAATCCGACCAGCACGAACTGGACGCGCTCGCTGGTCGTGATGCCGCGGCTGGACACCCAGGTGGCGATCGCCAGGAACACCAGCGTCGTCCCGACGTTCACGAACTTGTTGTCGGAGAGGTCGGCGATCTGCGGTGCATCGAACAGTCGCGCGATGAACAGGTAGAAGAACTGCACCGCGATCGCGGCCAGGTTCGACAGCACGATGATCGTCGCGATGACCATGCCCCAGCCGCACATCCAGCCGACGTAGGGCCCGAAGGCCTTCGTCGACCAGGTGAACGAGGCGCCGCAGTCCGGTGATTCGGAGTTCAGCTCGCGGTAGGCATAGGCGGTCAGGAACATCGGGATGAAGCCGGCGATGAAGATCGCAGGCATCTTCAGCCCCACCGCCGCGACGATCAGCCCGATGCTCGCCGTGAGCGTGTATCCAGGTGCCACCGAGGAGATCCCGAGGATCGCTCCAGAGAGCGTGCCGACCTTGTTGGACGCCAGTCCCTTGGCCACGAGGCCATCGGTCGGCGGCGCGGCCGTGAGTTGTTTAGCCATGGTCCAGCTCCCTGGGTCAGTGTCCTTCGCCTTGTCGGGCGGGCACGGATGGGTCAGTCATCGAGGTGGCGGTCCGAATTGGGGACGACCACCATGGGCACCGGGATCACGCGCAGCATCTTCGCTGCGGTCGACCCGAGGAAAAGTCGTTGGTGTTGAGCGAGTCGGCTGGACCCGACCAGGATGAGATCGCCCTCGTGCCAGTCGAGGGTGCTCACGGCGGATTCGACGGAGTCGCCGTCGGCCACGAGGGCCGTCGTGGCAACACCATGATCGAGCCGAGACCTGGCTTCCTCCAGCATGTTCCTGGCATGGGTGAGCGCGCGCTCGCGGACCTCCCCAGGCTCGCCGCGCAGATCGTGATGAGGTTCGATCGACACCAGCGACACCAGTCGCAGCGGGGTCTGCATGCGCCCGCAGCTGCGGACCGCGGTGCGCAGCAAGATATCTGCGCCGGCCCGCGTGCCGACCGCGCAGGTGACCTCGCGCACGCGCGGGGTGTGGTGGTAGCGGGTTCCGCGCGGCGCCAGGGCCACCGGCACGGGGGAGCTGTGCAGCAACTCACTGGTCACCGTGCCGATGGCGTGCCTGCCCAGCAGACCGTCGCGGGCAGCGCCGACCACGATGGCCTGGGCATGCAACCGCGCCGCCTCGTCTAGCAGGCCCTGGGAGAAGGACTCGTGGAAGCTCAGATGAGCGGTCGCGCTCACGTCCTCGGGAACGGACCCGAGCGCGTCGGCCAACCATTGGTGGGCCTGCTCGACCAGCGCGTCGTCGTAGCCGGGATCGTCGGGCAGCCGGATCGGCAGCGTCCGGTCGGGGGGAATCACCATGCAGATGCTCAGGCTCGCGTTCAGGCTACGGGCGAGCCGAATGCCAAGCGCGAGACCATCATCCCCGCTCGGGGTGGCGAGATAGCCGACGACCAGGTGCATGGTGATCCTCCGAGTTCTCTACAGCGGTGACGTGGTCAGGCGGACAGCGCGATGTACTTGGTGCTGAGGTATTCCTCGATGCCCTCGGTACCGCCCTCGCTGCCGAGGCCGGACTGCTTGACCCCGCCGAAAGGTGCCGCGGGATCCGAGATCACGCCGCGGTTCACGCCGACCATCCCGGACTCGAGCGCAGCGGACACGCGCATGGCCCGGTCGAGGTCGCGGGTGTAGAAGTAGGCGGCGAGCCCGTACTCGGTGTCGTTGGCAGCGGCGATGGCCTCGGCCTCGGTGTCGAAGCCGGTGATCGCGGCGACCGGCCCGAAGATCTCCTCGCGCACGATCCGTGCGCCTACCGGGACCTCGTCGAGCACGGTCGGCTCGAAGAAGTACCCCGGACCGTCCACGACGTGCCCGCCCGTGCGCACCCGGGCGCCCGCGTCCACCGCGTCGGCGACGAGCGCCGCCACGGCGCCGCGTTGCCTGTCGTTGATCAGCGGTCCGAGGTCGGTTCCGTCCTCGTGGCCGGGACCGACGCGCAGCGCGGCGATCCGCTCGGTGAGCTTGGCGGTGAACTCCTCGCGCACGGCGTTGTGCACGAGGATCCTGTTGGCGGCCGTGCAGGCCTCGCCGCCGTTGCGCATCTTCGCCGCCATCGCGCCGGTGACCGCGTCGTCGACGTCCGCGTCGTCGAACACGATGAACGGGGCGTTGCCGCCGAGCTCCATCGAGGTGCGCAGCACCTGCTGGGCGGACTGCTCGATGAGCAGCTTGCCGACGCGGGTGGACCCGGTGAAGGTCACCTTGCGCAGGCGCGGATCGGCGAGCAGCGGCTCGGTGACGGTGGCCGCATCCGAGGTGGGCAGCACCGAGAGCACCCCGGCGGGCAGCCCGGCCTCGGCGAGGATCTCGGCGAGCAGCAGCATGGTCAGCGGGGTGTCCTCGGCGGGCTTGACGATCATCGTGCACCCGGCGGCGAGGGCGGGGCCGATCTTGCGGGTGCCCATGGCCAGCGGGAAGTTCCACGGCGTGATCGCCAGGCACGGTCCCACCGGAGCCTTGGTGACCAGGATCCGCCCGTTGCCGGACGGTGCCTCGGTGTAGCGGCCGCCGATCCGCACGGCCTCCTCGCTGAACCAGCGCAGGAACTCGGCGCCGTAGGCCACCTCGCCGCGGCTCTCGGCCAGGGTCTTGCCCATCTCGACGGTCATCAGCAGCGCCAGGTCCTCGGTGCGCTCGACGACCAGTTCCCACGCCCGCCGCAGGATCCGCGAGCGTTCCCGCGGCGCGGTCGCCGCCCACTCGTCCTGCACCCGGCACGCGGCGTCGAGAGCCAGGAGGGCGTCCTTGCCGCGCGCGTCGGCGACCTCGGCCACCACCGCGCCGGTGGCGGGGTTCACGACGGAGAAGTGGCCGCCGTCAACGGGATCGGTGTCGGCGCCGTCGATCCAGAGGCGGGTGGGAACGGTGGCGAGGAGGCGGTCGATGCTGCTCATGGGCGGTCCTGTTTCGGCGAGGTGGATGGGTCAGGCGGCAGCGACGCGGATCGCCTGCTCGAGGACGGTGAGTGCGTCGTCGAGCAGGTCGTCGTCGATGACCAGGGGCGGCAGGAGGCGGATGACGTTGCCGTAGGTGCCGCAGGTCAGCACGATGACGCCCTGTTCGAGCGCCTTGGCGGCGATGGCCTTGGTCAGGTCGGCGTCGGGCTCGGTGGTGCCGGGGCGGACGAGTTCGATCGCGATCATGGCGCCGCGGCCGCGGACCTCGCCGATGGCGGGGACCTGGGCGGCGAGGGCGCGCAGACGGGTGGTGGCGGTGTCGCCGATGTGGCGGGCGCGGGCGGGCAGGTCGAGTTCGCGCATGGTCTCGATGGTGGCGAGGGCGGCGGCGCAGGCGATGGGGTTTCCGCCGTAGGTGCCGCCGAGTCCACCCGGGTGCACGGCGTCGAGCAGGTCGGCGCGGCCGGTGATCGCCGAGAGGGGCAGGCCGCCCGCGATGCCCTTGGCCATGGTGATGATGTCGGGGACGATCTGCTCGTCGTCGCAGGCGAACCAGGAGCCGGTACGGGCGAACCCGGTCTGCACCTCGTCGGCGATGAACACGATCCCCTGCTCGCGGGCCCATGCGGTGAGGGTGGGCAGGAATCCCGGTGCGGGGACGATGAATCCGCCCTCACCCTGGATGGGTTCGAGGATGACCGCGGCGACGCTGTCGGCGCCGATCTGCTTCTCGATCTGGGTGATGGCGCGGCGGGCGGCCTGCTCGCCGGTCAGCCCCTGCTCGTCGCGGAACGGGTACGACATCGGCATCCGGTAGACCTCGGGGGCGAACGGGCCGAAGTTCGTCTTGTAGGGCATCGACTTCGCGGTCAACGCCATCGTGAGGTTGGTGCGGCCGTGGTAGGCGTGGTCGAACGCCACGACGGCCATCCGGCCGGTTGCCAGGCGGGCGACCTTGATCGCGTTCTCCACGGCCTCGGCGCCGGAGTTGAACAGCACGGTGCGCTTCTCGTGGTCACCGGGGGTCAGGGCAGCCAGTTCCTCGGCCACCCGGATGTAGCTCTCATAGGGGGTGACCATGAAGCAGGTGTGCGTGAAACGCGCAGCCTGCTCGGAAACCGCTTGGGCAACACGGGGATCGGAGGCGCCGACGCTGGTGACCGCGATGCCGGCGCCGAGGTCGATGAGAGAGTTGCCGTCCACGTCCACGATCACGCCGCCGTCCGCGTCGGCGGCGTAGACGGGCACGCTGGATCCGACTCCTGCCGCGACCGCGGCGCGCCTGCGGATGCCCAGCTCGGTCGACTTCGGGCCGGGCAGCTCGGTGACCAGCGCGCGCTTCTGGGGGAGACGGTAGGAAATGGTGCTCATGTCAGGGGTCCTTCGGGGTGGGTGGTTCGATGCCGGGTACGTCGGCCGCGGATCAGTCGTGCGAGCTCATGACGTGCTTGAGCCGCGTGTATTCCTCGACCCCGTAGGCCGAGAGGTCCTTGCCGTAGCCGGACTGCTTGAAGCCGCCGTGCGGCATCTCGGCCACCAGCGGGATGTGGCAGTTGACCCAGACGGCGCCCGCGTCGAGCGCGGCGGACACCCGCTGAACGGTGGCGTGATCGCGCGTCCACACGCTCGCGGCGAGGCCGTAGTCGACGTCGTTGGCGAGGGTGACGGCCTCGTCCTCGTCTGAGAAGGACTGCACGGTGAGCACCGGGCCGAACGTCTCCTCCTGCACGATCGGGTCGTTCTGCTCGACCCCGGTGATGACGGTCGGGGCGAAGAAGTACCCGGTGTCGCCGACGCGGGTGCCGCCGGTGCGGACCTTGGCCGACGGCGGCAGGGCAGCGATCTTCTCGGCGACCCGGGTGAAGTGCCCGGCGTTGTTGAGAGGCCCGTAGAACGCGTCCGGGTCGTCGGGCAGACCGGGCCGGATGGTCTCCGCCTTGCGGACGAGGGCGTCGACGAGGGCGTCGTGGATCGACTCGTGCACGAGGACCCTGGTCGCGGCGGTGCAGTCCTGCCCGCCGTTGAAGAAGGCGGCCTCGGCGATCCCGGTCGCTGCCCGCTCGACATCGACGTCGCCGAACACGACGGCAGGCGCCTTGCCGCCGAGTTCGAGGTGCGCCCGCTTGAGCTGCTTGGCCGCCGCGACCGCCACCGCGATCCCAGCCCGCACCGACCCGGTGATCGACACCAGACCGAGGGCCGGGTGTTCGACCAGGCTCGCACCGGTCTGCGCATCGCCGAGGACCACGTTGAACACGCCGTCCGGCAGGATCCCCTTCGACAGCTTCGCCAGCACCAAGGTGCTCTCCGGGGTGGTGTCGCTCGGCTTGAGCACGATCGTGTTCCCGGCCGCCAACGCCGGACCGATCTTCCAGATCGCCATCATCAGCGGGTAGTTCCACGGCGTCACCTGACCGACAACGCCGATCGGCTCACGCCGTACGTACGAGGTGAAACCCTCCATGTACTCGCCGGCCGACTTGCCCTCGAGCATCCGGGCCGCGCCTGCGAAGAACCGCAGCTGATCCGCCCCGGCCTTCACTTCCTCCGACGCGACGGCAGCCTTCGACTGGCCGGTGTTGCGGCACTGCGCCTCCACCAGTTCGTCGCTGTGCGTCTCGACGGCGTCGGCCAGCGCCAGCAGCGCCGCCTGCCGCTGCCCGGGCGTGGTCTTGCCCCACGTCAGGAAGGCGCGCTGCGCCGCGGCGACCGCGGCGTCGACGTCCGCCGTGGTCGACACGGGGGCGCGCCCGACGACCGTCTCGTCGACCGGGCTGATCAGGTCGATCACCTGGGCGGATGCGGATTGCGTGAATTCGCCGTCGATGTAGTTCTTCAGAAGTGCTGACGTCGGCACCGGGGGTCCTCTCGATCGGGGGCTTCCCCAATGTGCTCCCCCTCACATCTCGCGTCATCTGCCAAAATGGCGGGTGCCAGAGTCAATCGTTCGCCGGATCGGCGCATTGCCCGACGCGCGGACCGAACCGCCACAGTGCTGGAGTGTCAGATGAACCTTCCCGTCCGCTGGCTGTTGTCGCAGCCTGAGTTGGCACTCGAACTCAGGGCGGGTGCTGCCGGACTCGGTCGAGAGATCACTTTTGTCTCGACCACCGAGCTGAGCGATCCATCGCAGTGGCTCACCGGCGGTGAGTTGATCCTGACCACCGGGATCGGGCTGCCGGGGGCCTCGGGTGATCGAAGGCGCTACGTGCGTGAGCTCTCCGAAAGTGGCATTGCCGCACTGGGTTTCGGTACCGGTCTGTCGCACGCCGCGGTGCCGGAGGACTTGATCTCCGCGGCAGAGGAGTTCGCGCTCCCGTTGCTGGAGGTGCCGCTGCCGACCCCGTTCGCCGCCGTCGCCAAGAAGGTGATGGGCCGGCTCGCCGAGCAGGAGTACGAGGCCGTCCTGCGGGCGTCGCGGGCGCAGCCGCGGATGACCCGCGCGGCGATCCAGGGTGGGGCAGGCGCGACGATCCGCGAGCTGGCGGTGGCCTGCTCGGCGACCGTGCTGCTGCTCGACACCGGCGGGCGGGTGATCGAGGCCTACCCCGATCGCGTCGATCCGGCCGTGCTGACCGAGATCACGGGGTTGATCGCCGCCGGTTCGGGGTCCGCGGTGAGCAGCGCGGCGCTAGGCCGGGGTGGGGCCACCATCGCGGTGCAGACCATCGGCATCGGGGCGGTGGTGCACGGCCACCTGGCGGCAGTGAGCCCGACCGCCCTCAGCCACCTCGACCAGGTCCTGCTGGGTCACGCGAACTCGTTGCTGGCCTTGGATTTCGAGAAGCCACGCCGACTGCGGGCCGCGCAGAACCGGCTCAACAGCGAGGCGCTCGGCTTGCTGCTGTCCACGGAGCTGGACCTGGGCCCGGCGCGAGGCCAGGTCGGCCAGGCCGCCGACGACCGCGGGCTGCTGCGGGCGATGGTGGTCCTGTGTGAGACCGGGGACCTGGTGGCGCGGGTCGAGTCCGTCGTGGACGCGCAGTGTGGTGGCGCCGCCCGCCAGCTGTTCGCGCGCCGCGACGGTGCCCGGCTGACGGTGCTGCTGCGCGGCGGCGACGACATCGACTTCGCGCTCAGGCTGCTCGAGGGGGTGCGTTCACCGGACCGCAAGGGGATGCGGGTCGGCCTCAGTGCCGCGCACCGGGTGGAGGAGGTGGCCGCGGCCGTCGAACAGGCCAGGCTGACCGCCTCGGCGGCCGAATTCGGCGGTCGCCCGATCGAATTCGCCACGCTCGCGGGCAGCGCGCTCCTCACGTTCCCGGATTCCCGCCGGGTGCTCGATGCCGTCGCGGACACGTTGCTCACGCCGCTGGCCGACCACGACGCTCGTCAGGGCACCGAGCTGCTCACCTCGCTGCGGGCGTACCTCGAGGCGAACGGGCACTGGGAATCGGCCGCGGCCACGCTGGGCGTGCACCGGCACACCCTGCGCAGCCGCATCGCACGGATCGAGACGATCCTCGGCTGCGACATGGACGTCGCCCGGGTGCGCGCCGAGTTGCTCCTCGCGATCATCTCCCGCGGGCGCTGACCGTCACCCCCGGACGGCCAGCGCGAGCTCGGCGTTGACGACGCAGCCCCTGGCCCCGTTCACGTGACCGCCGCGCCGCAGGTCGCCGACCAGGCTCACGAGGCGAGCGGAACCGGTCGGGTGGGCCGAACGCCACCGATCGATGGCGTCCGGCGCCGACGCGTCGGGCCCCGCGTCGCGCAACACCATCGCGACCAGTGCGTGCCAGCGTTCGTACAGGTCGTCCTCGATCGCGTCAGCCGCCATCGAGTCCCAATAATCCGCGGACGCGTCGGCGGGAATCGCCTCGGCCAGCCAGTCGAGGCCGAGGGCCTGTCCGATCTCGCGGTACACCCGGCTGACGTAGGTCACCGGACGCCCGGACCGGTCCGTGGTCTCACCGAGCGCCGGTGCCTGGGACAGCTCGCGCAGCGACGTGAGGTCCTCGTCGAGCCCGCCACCCAGCGGCGGCAGGTCCGCGGCGAGCGCTGCCACCGTCGGGGTGAGGCGGGCGACCTCCGCTCCTGGATCGGCGGCCGGGTCGCGGTGCCGCAGCAGCCATGACGTCGCCCGCTCGATGAGGTCCTGTACGCCGGACAGCAGCCCGAACCGCGTGTCCTGGTCGATGTCCGGCAGCGTCAGGATTCGGTGCCACAGGCGGTCGACGCCGAACGCCGCGCGCACCACCGAGTACGCGAGCACGATCTGTGGCGTGCTCACGCCGAGCCGCTCCTCGAGCCGGTGGATGAATCCGGGACCGACCCGGTCGATGATCTCGTTGGCCAGGATCACCGCGACGATCTCGCGTGCGACCCGGTGTTTGCGCAGCCCCGCGCCGAGGCGGTCCCGGATCGGTCCGGGGAAGTAGTCGAGCAGCACGTCCTCGAACACCGGATCGTCGATCGACGACGAGTCGAGGAGTTCGCTGCGGACCAGGTTCTTCGACATCGCCAGCAGCACCGCGATCTCCGGCCGCACCAGGCCGGTGCCCGCGCGCTGACGGGCGGCGAGCTCGGCGGCCGTCGGTAGCACCTCCATCGCCCGGTCCAGCCCGACCGACTGCTCGAGGTTCTCGATCAGCCGTTCGTGCTTGCTGAGCAGGAAGGAGGCGTTGGCCTCGGCGAGGCTGATGGCGAGCGACTGGCGGTCGCAGTCGGCGAGCACGGCATCGGCGACGTCGTCCTCGAGCGCCGCGAGCAGCGGATCGCGGTCGCCTGTGGGCAGGTCGCCGGAGCGAACGGCGGCATCGAGGGCGATCTTGAGGTTGACCTCCAGGTCGGAGGTGGCCACGCCCGCCGCGTTGTCGATGAAATCGGCGTTGACCTTGCCGCCCGCGAGCGCGAACTCCACCCGCGCGCGCTGGGTCAGCCCGAGGTTGCCGCCCTCGCCGATCGCGCGGCAGCGCAGCGTGGCCGCGTCCACCCGGACGGTGTCGTTGGCAGGATCGGCTGCGTCCGCGTTCGTGTCCGAGGATGCCTTCACATAGGTGCCGATGCCGCCGTTCCACAGCAGGTCGACCCGGGCGCGCAGGATGGCCCGGATCACCTCGTGCGGAGGCAGTTCGGTTGCCTCGATGCCCAGCCTGCGCCGGGCCTGAGGGGACAGCGGGACCACCTTCGCGGTGCGCGGCCAGACGCCCCCGCCCGGCGAGATCACGGTGCGGTCGTAGTCGTCCCAGCTGCTGTTCGGCAGCGTCGCGAGCCGTTCGCGTTCGCGGTACGCCGGTTCCGGTTCCGGATCGGGGTCGAGGAACACGTGGCGGTGATCGAAGGCGCCGATCAGGCGGAGCTGCCGGGACAGCAGCATCCCGTTGCCGAACACGTCGCCTGACATGTCACCGATGCCGACGACGGTGACGGGATCGGTGTCGACCGCCAGGCCGATCTCTGCCAGGTGCCTGCGAACCGAGCCCCACGCCCCGCGCGCGGTGATGCCCATCCGCTTGTGGTCGTAGCCGCTCGACCCGCCGGAGGCGAACGCGTCGCCGAGCCAGAATCCTCGCTCGGTCGAGATGTCGTTGGCGAGGTCGGAGAACCGGGCGGTGCCCTTGTCCGCCGCCACCACCAGGTAGGGATCGGCGGTGTCGTGGACGACGGTGTCCGCGGGGTGCACGGTACGGCCGTCGACGATGTTGTCGGTCACGTCGAGCAGCGCGCCGATGAAGTCGCGGTAGGCATGCCGGACCTGTTCGGGGGTCGGGGCGGCGGCGCGCACGACGAAGGCGCCCTTGGCGCCCATGGGCACGATCAGCGAGTTCTTCACGGTCTGGGTCTTCATCAGACCGAGCACCTCGGTGCGGAAGTCGTCGGGGCGGTCCGACCACCGCAGCCCGCCCCTGGAGATCGGGCCGCCGCGCAGGTGGCTGCCCTCGAGGCGCGGGCCGTGCACGAAGATCTCGCGAAACGGCGTCACCGCTGCCCGCACGGTCAGCAGGGAGGGATCGATCTTGAAGGCCGCGGGACCACCCCGCCGGGTCCCGTCCTGAAACCAGTTGGTCCGGAGGGTGGCGGTCACGAACGACCACAGGGCGCGCAGCAGGCGGTCCGCGCTGAGGGTCGAGGTCTCCGCGACGGTGCGGGTCAGCTCCGCGGTGGCCCGGTCCGCGAGGACCTCTCTGGAGTCGGCCGTGGGATCGAGGCGGGCGTGGAACAGTGCCACCAGGGCGCGGACGAACTCGGGCTGTGCGACCAGGAGGTCGATGATCGTCGGCTCGGACAGTTCCAGGCCGACCTGACGCAGGTACCGGCTGGCCGCTCTGACCAGCACCGCATCGGTCCACGGCAGTTCCGCGGCGGCGACCAGTCGCAGGAAGCCGTCGACCTCGACCGCACCGGTGGCGGTGGCGGTGAAGGCCTGCGCCACCAGCTCCGCGGTCGTCGGAGTCCAGGGAAAATCGGTGGGGCAGAAGGTGAATCGGTGTTCGCCGGTCACGGGGGCCTGGTCGTCGCCGCACGCCAGTTCGTGGGTGGCAACGACCAGACCCATGTGAGCGAAGGTCTCCACCAGGTCGGCGAGCAGCGGGGCGCCGTGTGGCCAGCTCAGCGTGGCGATCAGCTCGCCGGAACCGACTCCGTCCGCGGGTGTGAAGCGCAGCGTGGCGGGTGGCGACGCCGGGTCGTCCGATCGGATGTCCGGGGCCTTCCGGCCGGCTACCGTCGCGACATTCCCCATCGATACTCCCTACTTCGTTGTAGATCGTCTGACGTGGACCAGTGTGTGGGAGAGAGACCTGGGCCACATCCGCCAGAACGGCGTGCAGCCACCCGTCCGCCACGCCCTTTTGGAATTGCCCGGCCGACTGGTCCCGGAGGTCGGGGGACGTCAGACCGGGCGGCACAATGGAGCCGTGAGTGACAACCGCGTCGGCGACGAAGAGCCGGGCCCCACCGAGTGGGGGGAGCATCCCAACGGGGTGGGGCCCTGGGACACCGAGCGGGACGGCCCGCTTCCGACCGATCCCCGCTACGACCAGGAGTTGCTCGCGCTCGGTGACCGCCGCAACGTGGTGGACGCGTACCGGTACTGGACCCGCGAGGCGATCGTCGCGGACATCGACGGCAGGCGGCATCCGTTCCACGTCGCGATCGAGAACTTCGGGCACGACTCGAACATCGGCACGGTGGTCCGCACCGCCAACGCCTTCGCCGCCGCCTCGGTGCACATCGTCGGCAGGCGTCGCTGGAATCGCCGCGGGGCCATGGTGACGGACCGGTATCAGCACCTCGTCCACCACCCCGACGTGGAGACCCTGTTCGAGTACGCGGCCCGCAGCGACCTGGCCGTGGTGGCCGTGGACAACACGCCTGGCTCGGTGCCGCTGGAGACGGCGAGCCTGCCGCGCGAGTGCATCCTGCTGTTCGGCCAGGAGGGCCCCGGCGTCACCGACCACGCGAAACGGTCGGCGGAGATGACCGTCTCGATCGCCCAGTTCGGATCCACCAGGAGCATCAACGCAGGCGTCGCCGCTGGCATCGCGATGCACGCGTGGATTCGCCAGCACGCCGACCTGGGGCGTGCCTGGTAGCGATTCGTCACATATATAGGCAAGATCAATTGTTATGCAGCATCAGTGGGCGGAGCGCGCCGACGCCGCCGAGGAAGCAATGGTCTCCCGGCACGTGCGCCGGTTGTGGGCCCTGCCCGGCACCGCCCTCGGCGTGGTTGCCTGGCCGCCGGTGCGTCGTGAACGGCTCTTCTTCAGCTGGCACTACTGGTGGCAGGCGCACCTCCTCGACTGTGTCGTGGATGCGGCGCTGCGCGATCCCACCCCCAAGCGTCGCCGTCGCATCACGAAAATTGCCCGGGCACATCGAGTCCGAAACATCGGCGGATGGACGAACAACTACTACGACGACATGGCCTGGCTCGGGATCGCACTCGAGCGTGCGCAGCGACTGCACCACCTCGACTACCGGAACGCCATCCAGGACCTGGAATCCCAGCTCTTCGACGCGTGGGCCCCTGACCAGGGCGGCGGCATCCCGTGGTGCAAGAGGTCCGACTTCTACAACACCCCGGCGAACGGTCCAGCGGCGATCATGCTGGCCCGGACCGGACGGCTGTGGCGGGCGCAGGCCATCGCGGACTGGATGGACGAGAAGCTCCGGGACCCGTTCACCGGCCTGATGTTCGACGGCATCCGGACCGACGGCCCGGACTCCCCTGGGGAGCTCGACCGCGAGATCTACAGCTACTGCCAGGGCGTGGCGCTGGGGACCGAGACCGAGCTCGCGGTGCGGCTCGGGGCGCCCCGGCACCGGCACCGGGTGCACGCGCTGGTCGAGGCCATCGACAAGCGGCTCACCGAGGACGGCCTGATCGTCGGCGGTGGGGGCGGGGACGGCGGCCTGTTCAACGGGATCCTCGCGCGCTACCTGGCGCTGGTCGCCGCCGAGCTGCCTGGCGATCGCGCGGCCGATGTGCGAGCCCGCCGGACCGCGGCGCAGATCGTGCTGGACTCCGCGGAGGTCGCGTGGGAGAACCGCCTCCAGGTCGAGGGACTGCCGCTGTTCGGGCGGGACTGGACGGCTCCGGCTCACCTGCCCGGACTCGGCGACGGGATCGCCACCTTCACCGGCGGCACCGTGCGGTCCTCCGACATCGCCGAGCGGGACTTCTCCGTGCAGCTCGGCGGCTGGATGCTGATGGAGGCCGCGTACGTGGCGTCGGGAGCGATCTAGTTCCCGTCGTCAGCCCTCGGCCTTGATGACGCTGGTGACGGCGTCGATGAGCGCGAGGTGGGTGAACGCCTGCGGGAAGTTGCCGAGATGCCTGCCGCTGGAGGACTCGATCTCCTCGGCGTAGAGGTGCAGGGGGCTGGCGAACGAGAGCAGCTTCTCGCACAGCATCCGTGCCCGGTCCACCTCGCCGATCAGCGCGAGGGCGGACACCAGCCAGAACGAGCAGATCGTGAACGTGCCCTCCTCTCCGGAGAGGCCGTCGTCCGTCTCCTCCGGCCGGTAGCGCAGGACCAGCCCGTCGGCGGTCAGCTCGTCGGCGATCGCCAGCACCGTCGCCCGGACCCGATCATCGTCCGGGGGAAGGAAACCCATGATCGGGATCAGCAGGGTGGCGGCGTCGAGGGTGGTGGTGTCGTAGTGCTGGACGAACACGCCGCGATCGTCGACCCCGTTCGCGCAGACATCGGCGTGGATCTCGTCGGCGGCCCGCCGCCATTTCTGGGCGAGCTCGTCCTGGCCACGATCGGCGGCCATGATCGCGCCGCGGTCGGCCGCCACCCAGCACATGACCTTCGAGGCCGTGAAGTGGCGGGGTTCGCCGCGCACCTCCCAGATCCCTCGATCGGGCTTGGGGTAGACGTCGATCGCGCCGTCGACGAGCTGGGTGACCAGGGCCCACGCGGGAGGGCCGAGCTGGCTGGCGTGCTTGACGTGGGTCGCGACCGATTCGATCAGCATTCCCCACATGTCGTGCTGGCGCTGGTTCCATGCGCCGTTGCCGACGCGGACCGGGCGGGCGCCGTCGTAGCCGGCCAGGTGGTCGAGGGTGTGCTCGGTCAGGTCTCGTTCGCCGTCGAGGCCGTACATGATCTGCAGCGGTCCGCTGGCAACGGCGTCGATCAGGAACGCGAAGTACTCGAAGGCCACCCAGTCGTAGCCGAGCTCGAACAGGGCCCGGAGCATGAAGGCGGAGTCCCGCACCCAGGTGTACCGGTAGTCCCAGTTCCGTTCGCCGCCAGGTGTTTCCGGCAGCGAGGTGGTCGCGGCGGCCATCAGCGCTCCTGAGGGGGCGTAGGTGAGCCCCTTGAGGGTGAGCGCGCTGCGCTCGAGGTACGGCCGCCATCGGTGGTCGGGAAAGTTGCCCTTCCTGAGCCAGTCGCGCCACATCCGGTCGGTTCCGTCCAGGAGTTCGGTGGCCTCGTCGACATTCGCGACGGTGTGTCCGTCCCAGCAGAGGGCGACGAAAGCGGTTTCCCCCGCAGACAATTCGGTCCGGGCTCCCGCCCTCGCCGCGCCGAAGGTGAGCCGGAGGTTGCTGGTCAGCGTCAGGGTGAGTTCCCCGGCGGCGCAGGTCGCGCTCTCATAGCCCTCGCCCGAGTAGGCCCACGCGCCCGTCGACATGCCGTACTCGAAGAGCGGCATGCAATTGACGGTGATCTCGACACTGCCCTCGGTGCACTCGGCGGTGCGCACCAACATGTCCTGCGCCACGTGGTCGCCGGGTGGCCGCCGGTACTCCTCCGACCGGGTGGTGCCGTTCCACGGGCCCATGACCAACGCGTCGCGCACCACCAGGGTGCCGGTCGGTAGGCACCAGGTCGTCTCGAGGACCATCGACCCCGGCAGGTACCGGCGTTGCGAGGGCACCTGGGCGTGGGTCGGGCCGAGTTGGAAGGACCCCGCCGACCGGTCCAGCAGCGCGCCGAAGACGCTGGGGGAGTCGGGCCGGGGAATGCACATCCACTCGACCGATCCGTCTGGGGCGACCAGCGCCGAGGTCTGGCAGTCCGACAGGAAGGCGTAGTCGGCGATCGGGGGGAATTCGGACATGACCGCCGTCCTTCGTCTCGTGTCCTGTGGTGCGCCTGTGCCCTGTGAAGGTACGCCGGAGCTCGGCGACCGTGCGTGATTTGTACCCCCATCGGGGTGCCACTCGGACGCAGGGCGGCGAAGCAATTTAAAACGATAACCATTACCATTAGTGGATGACCTCAGCCCCGACAAAGAAACTGCCCGTCACCGTCCTGTCCGGATTCCTCGGCGCGGGCAAGACCACCCTGCTCAACCACGTGCTCGCCAACCGCGACGGCCGCCGCGTCGCGGTGATCGTCAACGACATGAGCGAGGTCAACATCGACGCCGCCCTGGTCGCAGGCCAGGGGCACCTCGACCGGACCGAGGAGAAGCTGGTCGAGCTGACCAACGGCTGCATCTGCTGCACCCTGCGCGAGGACCTCATCGAGGCGGTCGGGGAGCTGGCCAGGGACGGCCGGTTCGACCAGCTGATCATCGAGTCGACCGGCATCTCCGAGCCGATGCCGGTCGCCGCGACCTTCGACTGGGAGTTCGAGGACGGGTTCAGCCTCGGCCAGATCGCGCAGCTCGACACGATGGTCACCGTCGTCGACGCGTCGACCTTCCTCGGTGAGCTCACCCGCGGTCAGCGCCTCGCCGATCGCGGCGAGGTCGCCGGGGACGGCGACGAGCGCAGCATCTCGGACCTGCTCGTCGACCAGGTCGAATTCGCCGATGTCCTGCTGCTCACCAAGACGGACCTCGTCAGTGAGAAGGGCGCCGGGACGGTGGAGGCCACGCTGCGCAGGCTGAATCCGTCCGCGCGGCTGCTGCGCACGGTGGCAGGCGTCGTCGACCTCGACGAGGTCCTCGAGACCGGGCTCTACGACCCCGAACTCGCCGCCCGGGCGCCCGGCTGGGACGACGAGCTCGCCGGTGGGCACACCCCGGAGACCGAGGAGTACGGCATCCGCAGCGTCACCTACCGGGCCGACCGGCCGTTCCATCCGGCGCGCCTCGAGGTCGCGCTTGCCGAGCTGAAGGGGTTGCTGCGCAGCAAGGGGTTCTGCTGGATCGCCAGCAGGCCCGAGGTCGCGGCGATCTGGTCGCAGGCGGGGCCGAACCTGACGATCGAGCCCGCGCAGCTGTGGTCGAGCACCGAGGTGCCGCCGGGGCAGGAGCTCGTGTTCATCGGTGTCCGCCTGGACGTGCACGCACCGAAGCGGATCCTCGACACCGCCCTGCTGACCGACGACGAGTTGGCCGCCGGCCCGCGGGCGTGGGTCGGTTACCCGGATCCGTTGCCCGCGTGGGAACTCGACGACCACGAGCACTGAGGCAGACGGCTCCCGGTGCCACTCGAATCGACCCCGTGGCTGCGCCGCAGCCACGGGGTCGGCCGCACGCCTACGGGAGGATCATCGTTCGTTCGAAGGCCGCGGCGCCCTTGTCGTCGACGAAGACGAGTCTCACGGTGTCCATCTGTGGATCGAAGGTCAGGAACGGCACGTGTGGGGTCCCGCTCTTCCACACGAACTGCCGGTCTGGAAGAAGCATCCATCCGGGGTTGGTATTGCCTGACGTGCAACAGATTTCCCACATCTGCCCGGCGAGCGACCCGTCGTCGGCGGGCAGCTCCATCTGGCCCGTGTAACACATGTGAATGTCGCCGGTGACCCAGAGAACCTTGCGGATGTTCTTCTCGTTGATGAATGCCTTCACCCGGTCGCGCTCGGCGCCGTACCCCTCCCAGCGGTCATCTTTCGACGGGAGATGGTTGACCCGTGCGAAGGGCACGGAGGTGACCACGCACTTGAAATGACAAGGCGACTGCTCGAGGCGCTGCAGGAGAAAGTCGAGCTGCGCCTCGCTCATCATGCGATCGGCGGTCCGCTCCTGACGGCAGTCGAGGACGATGAACTCGACCGTGTTGCCCCAACGGAAGCTGCGCCACAGCGGCGTCTCTTCGGGGTCGTCGGCTTCGAGCGCCTGCACGCGGTAGTAGGCGCGCTTGGCGTTGTCGATCTTCTGCCGCTCCGCCGGGTTGCTGGTCCAGGGAACGACAGTGCCACTGTCGGTGACCTCGTGATCATCCCAGGTGGCGTAGATCCCCGACCGCGGGAAGAGGTCGCGATAGCCGCCGGCGTGATACGCCCCCCATCCGGCCAGATAGCCCTCATACGTGCCACCGTTGGCGTACACCAGGTCCATGTAGCCCTGGTCCCCGAGCGTGATGAAGGCGTCGAAATCGCGTTCGGCGGCCTTGCTGAGCAGGGGCCAGTGGAAGGGGGTGAGGCTGAGCGGGTTCGCGTAGTCGGGTAGGACAGTGCCCTGGCCGACGCAGGAGCTGACGCCGACCGTGACGGGCGCGAGGCTGCCTTCGGGGAGCGCGGTGCGCACGCGGCCGATGAGTGAGCGAAGTGTCGCGGTCTCGGCCGTTCCGTCGAAAAGGCCATAGGAGTACCAGGTTCCCGCCTCCAGGTTCTCGACCTTGGTCTTCGAAAAGCCGTCCGCGTCCGGGACCACTTCCGACTCGAAGGCGACTTCGACCGTCTCCGGCGTCGCGCCCGCCCGCCACACGACGAGGCGCTTGGGCGCCTTGTCGGCCATGTAACACGCGACGACCATCGACGTCGGACGCATGTCCCCTGCGATCACGGTGCGCGGGAAGACCGCGGTCGATTCGGGCACCGCCGCCGGCTCCCAGGACCGCACGGTGACGGAGGACGGGGCGGCATGGGTCGATCTGCCCGTCCCGGCAACCGCTCCGCCCTGCCCCGTGTCGGGCTGCGCCTCGAGGACGGCGGCATCGGCTTCGGCGGCGCAGCCCACAGCGAGCGCCGGGACGCTGACGGCAAGGGTCTTCAGAAATTTCCGGCGAGCAAGCTCGGGCGGGATGAAAGGGGCGGAGCCGCCTTTCGTGTGTTCGGCCTTGAATGATTCCTTCGACAACGGGGTCCACCTTGAGCGTCAGAAAGATACCGATGAGTCGGTGGGACCTTATGTCCATCTGATCGTTGCCGGAGCGGGAACGCGGCATCGGCATCGGATGCGAACCGGATCCGGGTCGCGCCAGGTCGCATCCGTGTCGTGTTGCCGCCGGAACGGGGCCCGAAGATCAGTCGACGGTGTAGTCGACGGGCGGCTTCGCCATCTCCTGCCGGTAGTGCCGGATGCCGAGCACGGTGCCGACGACCAGGCACACCACCATCACCGCGAGCACCGCCGGCATCAGCCACGGGACACGCTTGAGGAACTCGCCCGCATAGAAGCCGATCAGCAGCAGCACCGGCGCCCAGGCCAGGGCCCCCAGGCTGCTGGCCACCGTGTACATGCGGTGGTTCATCCCCGCCGCGCCCGCGACCAGCGGACACAGGGTCCGGACGAACGGAATCCAGCGCGCCACCAGAACCGACAGGAAGCCGTGCCGGTCCAACAGGACGTTGACCTTGTGCAGGTTCTCGGCCGTCACGTAGCGGCCACCGCGGCGCGCCACCAGGTGGTGACCGGTGCGCAGGCCGATCCGGTACCCGACCTGGTTGCCCGCGATGGCGGCGACCGCGGCGCCGGCGGACAGCGCCCACACGTGGACCGAGCCCGAGGAGTGGCCTGCCAGCACGATGCCCGCCGTGATCAGCAGCGAGTCCCCTGGCAGGAACAGCCCGATGATGACGGCGCACTCGAGAAAGACGAAGGTGAGGACGATCAGCCACACCACCGCCGGTCCGGCGGTTTCCAGTGGCGCAAAACTGCCGGCGGCGAGCGTCATCCGGCTAGGGCGTCGGGTCGTCTTGGGTCACGGAAACCTCGGGCGCTGTCGCTGCGACCGGTTCGCGGCGCGAGGCCAGCACCTTCTTGGCGACCGCGGCGATGCCCGGCAGGATCGAGATGAAGACGATGAGCAGGAAGATGGCCTCGACGTTGTCGCGGATGAAGGCGACATTGCCGAGGAAGTAGCCCAGGATCGTGACGCCGCCGCCCCACAGGATGCCGCCGACGATGTCGTAGCCGAGGAAGGTGCGGTAGTTCATCTTCGAAACCCCCGCGATCACGGGGGTGAAGGTGCGCACGATCGGCACGAAGCGGGCCAGGATGATCGTCTTCGGCCCGTGCTTCTCGAAGAAGGCGTGCGACTCGGTCACGTACTCCTTCTTGAAGAAGCGCGAGTCCTCCTTCTTGAAGAGCGCAGGGCCGATCTTGCGACCGATCCAGTACGCGGTCTGGTCGCCGAGGATCGCGATCACCGGCACGGCGACCATCAGCACCCAGATGTTGACCGGCGGATTCGGCTGGGCGGCGAGCAGGCCGCCGGTGAACAGCAGCGAATCGCCAGGTAGGAGCGGGAACAGCAGGCCCGTCTCGATGAACACGATCGTGAGGATCGCGGGCAGCACCAGGTTCTTGAGCCACGACTCCGTCAGGAGGTACATCGGGTCCATCCACTGGGGCATCAGGGCTAGGTTGGTCACGGACTCCGAGGCTGCCTGCACAATCACGCGGCCCAGAGTACCGGCGATCCGAGGGTGCTCGCCCGCCCGCGCCCCCGCGGCCGGTCGGCGAATGCAGCGACGCACGCGGCCGTGGCGGTAATCGTGAGGTCGTTGGGGGCGGTGAGGGTCAGGAGTCGGCGGGGAGGTGCGGCGGCGTTTGCAATACTGCATGTACCCCCGGCGCCCCTGACATCAAGGGATGCGCCCCCTCGACTCTTTAAATGGAGGTCAGTTCCGTGCCGATCGCAACTCCCGAGGTCTATGCCGAGATGCTCGGTCGGGCCAAGGAGCACTCCTTTGCCTTCCCCGCCATCAACTGCACCTCTTCCGAGACCATCAACGCCGCCATCAAGGGCTTCGCGGACGCGGGCAGTGACGGCATCATCCAGTTCTCGACCGGCGGCGCGGAGTTCGGTTCCGGCCTCGGCGTCAAGGACATGGTCACCGGCGCCGTCGCGCTGGCCGAGTTCGCGCACGTCATCGCCGCGAAGTACGACGTGACCATCGCGCTGCACACCGACCACTGCCCCAAGGACAAGCTCGACGGCTTCGTGCGCCCGCTGCTCGCGATCTCGCAGGAGCGCGTCAACGCGGGCCAGAACCCGCTGTTCCAGTCGCACATGTGGGACGGCTCGGCCATCCCGATCGACGAGAACCTGGAGATCGCCAAGGAGCTGCTCAAGCTGTCGGCGGCCGCGAAGATCATCCTCGAGGTGGAGATCGGCGTCGTCGGCGGCGAAGAGGACGGCGTCGAGGCCGAGATCAACGACAAGCTCTACACCTCCAGCGAGGACTTCGAGAAGACCGTCGACGCGCTCGGCGTCGGCGAGAACGGCAAGTACCTGCTGGCCGCCACCTTCGGCAACGTGCACGGCGTCTACAAGCCGGGCAACGTCAAGCTGAAGCCCGCCGTGCTCGAGGAGGGCCAGAAGGTCGCGGCCGCGAAGCTCGGCCTCGCCGCCGGCTCGCAGCCGTTCGACTTCGTCTTCCACGGCGGCTCGGGTTCGCTGAAGTCGGAGATCGAGGACTCGCTGAACTTCGGCGTCGTGAAGATGAACGTCGACACCGACACCCAGTACGCGTTCACCCGCCCGATCGCCGGACACCTGTTCGCCAACTACGACGGCGTCCTCAAGATCGACGGCGAGGTCGGCAACAAGAAGGTCTACGACCCGCGCAGCTACCTCAAGAAGGCCGAGGCAGGCATGACCGCTCGCGTCATCGAGGCCTGCAACGACCTCAAGTCGGCCGGACGTTCCGTCTCCGGCAGCTAGTTCGCTCGCACGAAAGTGCAGCTACCGGCTCGGCCTCTCGGCCGATGCCCCGGTAGCTGCACTTTCGTCGTTTCCGGGCTAGGTGTACTGCCCAGGGACGTTAGTCAAACGGCTGAAGGGAACGTTCCTGCCGATGGCGGAGTGTTGCCGATGGTGATTGTAGGTGTG
>NZ_JBSGTR010000033.1:0-56249 GCF_053607505.1 Rhodococcus sp. NPDC055112 | reverse complement strand
CCCGACGCCCTGGGGGGTCGGGTGGACGGTCGGATAGACGGTCGGGAAAGACCTACTTGCTGGTCGGCCTGCTGACCTCGTAGGTGCCGGAGTCGTCGGTGAAGGTCACGGTCACCTGCTGCGGCTCACCGTCGACGGTGAGCTCGCAGGTGAAACTGTCGCCCTTGTCGACCTTCTGGTCGGCGGGGCAGGTCACGTCGTCGACGTTCTTGATCCCGTAGGAGCCCGTGAGCACCTGCTCGACGCCCCGCTCGGCCGCCGCCCGGTCCAACGTGTCGCCGCCGACGAACGCCATCCCGGCGATCGCGGCGATGACGCCGAGCACCACGATCGCGCCGACGCCGAGGGCGATCCACAGCGGGGCCTTCGACGAACCGCCTCCCGGCTGCCCGGCGACCGGTGCGCCCCACTGCGGCTGGCCGGGCTGGCCTGGCTGGTACCCGCCCTGCTGATACTGGCCGGGGTACTGCTGCTGCGGCGCGTTGTACGCCTGGAACTGTGGCTGGGCGCCGGTCTGCGGCTGTCCGGGCTGCTGTGCGCCCCAGGCCTGCTGGCTCCACTGCTGCTGGTCGCCCGCGGGCTGCGCCGGGTATTGCGGCTGTCCCGGGTACTGCTGCGGCTGGTACTGCGGCTGACCGGGATACGGCTGCTGCGGCGCTGAGTACGCGGGGTACTGCGGCTGGGCGCCGGTCTGCGGCTGTCCGGGCTGCTGTGCGCCCCAGGCCTGCTGGCTCCACTGCTGCTGGTCGCCCGCCGGCTGCGCCGGGTACTGCGGCTGTCCCGGATACTGCTGCGGCTGGTACTGCTGTCCCGGGTACGCCTGCTGCGCAGACGGATACGCCTGGGTCGGTTCTGCGCCGGCTTGTTGCGGCCACTGGAACTGCTGGGTCTGCTCGCTTCCCGGCTGTTCGCCGGCTGCCTCCTGCGGGTTGGCTCCGGGCGCGTCGGATTCGGCGGGTGACTGCTCACCGGCACCGGGCTGGTCCTCGCTTGATGCCCCGTGCTCGTCTGGCTGGCTGGGTCCGACCGGGCCACTCATCGTTGCCTCCCCTGAAGGTTGTGTTGAGGTACACCGTAGTCCCCCGCGGCCCGTCACCCCGAGGTCAAACGGCGCGGCTGTGCCAGAAGCCGTCGAATCCGATCACCTTCGACTTGCTCAGGCCGCATCGATGGCGACCACGCCCCGCCGGATGGCGTGCACCGCCTTGGTCGCGGCGGCGCGCACCTCACGGTCGGGAGCGGTCGACTGCACCTGGTCGAGGAGATCGATCACCTGCCTGCACCACCGGACGAAATCGCCTGCCGAGAGCGCCTGTCCGCGATCGCCCGCCGCGAGCAGCGCGTCCACCAACGGCTCCCCTCGCGCCCACTTGTAGATCGCCGAGACGAAGCCGAAGTCCGGTTCCCTGGTGAGCGGCAGCTTGTGCCGGACCTCGTCCGCGCGAATCTCACTCCACACCTGCAGCGTCCGGGCGAGCGCGTGCCGTGACGGTCCGGTCGGACCGCGGTCACCGGTGTCGCCGTCCGACCGCGACTCGTAGACCATCGTCGACACCACCCCCGCCAACTCGGCCGGTCCGAGTCCCTTCCACAGACCGCCCCGCAGGCATTCCGCGACCAGCAGGTCGCTCTCGGAGTAGATCCGGCTCAGCCGTTGCCCGTTCTCGGTGATCCCGTGTCCCTCCTGCTCGATGTACTCGCGTTCGGCCAGCAGCGCGACGATCCGGTCGAAGGTCCTGGCCAACGAGTTCGTCGTCGCCGCGACCTTCTGCCGCAGCGTCTCCGTCTCGCGGGCCAGCGAGTTGTACCGCTCCCCGATCCGGCTCAGCTGCTCCCGATCCGGCGCGGTGTGGCACGGGTGGGAACGCAACGCCCGCCGGAGCGTCGCCAGCTCACGGTCACTGGCCGCGGGCGACTTCCGCTTGCTGTACCGGCCCGGCGGCACGATCCCGGTACTGCGCAACGCCGAGGCGAGATCCCTTCGGCTGCGCGCGGTTCGGTGGTCGACGTGGCGGGGCAACCGCATGCTGCCCAGCGATCTGGCGGGTGCCGGGAAGTCGGCCGCGGAGATCCGGCCCGCCCACTTGTCCTCGGTGAGCACCAGCGGGCGAGGGTCGTTCGGGTCGGAATCGCTCTCCAGCACCACGGCAAGCCCGGACCGGCGGCCCACCGGGATCGCGATGACGTCGCCGCGGCGCAGGGCCGTCAGGGAGCTCACCGCGTCCTGTCTGCGATCCGTGTGGCCCTGCTTCTCCAGCTGCCGTTCGCGTGCGCGCACTCGCTCCCGGAGCTGGGCGTACTCGAAGAACTCGCCGTCGGCGCCGCCGAGCTGATCGCTGAGCTCCGCCAGCACGACCCTGTTGCGTTCGATCGTGCGGACGAGCCCGACCACCGACCGATCCGCCTGGAACTGCGCGAAGGACCGCTCCAGCAGCGAGCGCGATTCGGCCGCCCCCATCCGGTCGATGAGGTTGATCGACATGTTGTACGCAGGCCGGAACGAACTCCGCAGCGGGAAGGTGCGGGTGGAGGCAAGGCCGGCCACCTCGGTGGTCTCGATCCCGGGCTGCCAGAGCACGACGGCGTGGCCCTCGACGTCGATGCCGCGCCTGCCCGCCCGGCCGGTGAGCTGGGTGTACTCGCCGGGGGTGAGCTCGGCGTGGGTCTCACCGTTGTACTTGACCAGGCGCTCGAGCACGACGGTCCTGGCGGGCATGTTGATGCCGAGCGCCAGCGTCTCGGTCGCGAACACGGCCCGGACCAACCCGTTGACGAACAGCTCCTCGACGGTGTGACGGAACGCGGGCAGCATCCCGGCGTGGTGTGCGGCGATGCCCCGTTCGAGGGCCTCCCGCCATTCCCAGTAGCCGAGCACCTCGAGGTCGGCGCGCGGCAACTCCCCTGTGTGCTTGTCGATGATCGCGGTGATCGCCTCGACCTGCTCCTCGGTGGTCAGCCGCAGCCGCGACCGCAGGCACTGTGCGACCGCCGCATCGCAGCCCGCCCGGCTGAAGATGAAGGTGATCGCGGGCAGCAGGCCCTCCTCGTCGAGGCGCGCGATCACCTCGGGGCGGGCCAGCGGCCGGAAGTTGCCGTTCGAGCCGCCACGGTCCCCGCGCCCGCGGCCGCGCGGCTGCCACGAGTCGGACCGGTCCAGCGCCTGGCGCTGTTTGAGGTGCCGCACCAGCTCACGGTCGACGATCACCTTGGCGCCGCTGTCCGCCTTCTGTGCATCGTTGTCGAACAGGTCGAAGAGCCTTCGTCCCACCATGATGTGCTGCCACAGCGGCACCGGCCGAACCTCGTCGACGATGATCTCGGTGTCTCCGCGCACGGTCTCCATCCAGGCGCCGAACTCCTCGGCGTTGCTGACGGTCGCCGAGAGGCTCACGAGACGGACCTCCTCGGGCAGGTGCAGGATGACCTCCTCCCACACGGCGCCGCGGAACCGGTCCGCCAGGTAGTGCACCTCGTCCATCACCACGTGCGAGAGCCCACGCAGCACCGGTGAGTCCGCGTACAGCATGTTGCGCAGCACCTCGGTGGTCATCACGACCACCGGCGCCTCGGGGTTGATGCTCAGGTCACCGGTGAGCAGCCCGACGGAGGGCTTGCCGTACCGGTCGACCAGGTCGGCGTACTTCTGGTTGCTCAGCGCCTTGATCGGGGTGGTGTAGAAGCACTTTCGGCCCGAGGTGAGGGCGAGGTGCACCGCGAACTCCCCGATCACCGTCTTGCCCGCGCCCGTCGGCGCGCACACCAGCACCCCGTGTCCCGCCTCCAGCGCCCGGCAGGCTTCCTTCTGGAAGGGATCGAGCGGAAAGCTCAGCTGCGCCGCGAAGGTCTCGAGTTCCACACAGCCAGGTTAGCCAACGACACGCCCGGTCCGGCCAACGACGAACGGGCTGCCCCCGAACCGACCACCGAACGGCGGTCGTGGGGGCAGCCCGTTCGTCGGGTCTGGTTGCGTCAGAGGGTGTCGGACAGATCCTTCAGCGGTGTCGCACCGGAGATCGTCGACGCGTCGTCGAGCGGCGTCGCCCCGGAGATGGACGAGGCCTCGTCGTCGTCGAGAGCGCCCCAGCCCTCCTCCTGCTTGCGGGCCTTGCGCCTGTCGTTCAGTCGCGCGATCTGGATGGAGAACTCGACGAGGACGGTCAGCGCCGCCGCCAGCGCGAGCATCGAGAACGGGTCCTGACCGGGGGTGGCGATCGCGGCGAAGACGAACAGTCCCATGATGATGCCGCGCCGCCAGGCCTTGAGCTTGTCGTAGCTGAGCACGCCGACGGCATTGAGCGCCACGATCAGCAGCGGGATCTCGAAGCTGACACCGAAGATGATGATCAGATTGATCACGAAGCCGAAGTACTCGGAGCCGCTGAGCGCGGTCACCTGGACGTCGCCGCCGATGGTGAGCAGGAAGTGCAGCGCCTTCGAGACCACCACGTACGCGAGGACCGCGCCCGAGACGAACAGCGCCGCGCCACCCGCGACGAACCCGATCGCGTACCGGCGTTCCTTCGCGTACAGCCCGGGCGTGATGAACGCCCAGAGCTGATAGAGCCAGATCGGGCAGGCGAGCACGATGCCCGCCGTGAACGCCACCTTGAACCGGAGCATGAACTGTTCGAACGGTCCGGTGGCCAGCAGTCGGCAGGCACCGTCGCTGGTGAGCTCGGCGCGGTTTGCCTGCGGCAACGAACAGTACGGCCCGAGCATCAGGTCGCCGAGGCTCTGGATGCCGAAGATCTCGTGCGAGTACCAGTAGAAGCCGAACGCGGTGGTGATCAGCACCCCGAGAATCGACAGGAGCAACCTGGTCCGCAGCTCGTACAGGTGATCGGTCAGCGACATGCTGCCGTCTGGATTGACCCTGCGTTTGCTCCGCCGCGGGTCGAATGGGATGCGCACAGTGGGCCCTGGTTCTGGTCAGCAGTCGGCCCGGGGCGCGTGACGCAGCCCCGGGACCGTCGGAATCGGGACTAGGAAGTCCGGGGCTCGGTGTGAGTGACCGCGGACTGCGTCGGATCGGCGACCGGCGCCGCTGAGGGCAGCTCGGCGGGCGGGGCGGCGGGTGCCGGCGCGGCGGTGGGGGCACCGTCGTTCTGCATCTCCTTGACCTCGCTCTTGAAGATCCGCAGCGAACGACCCAGGCCGCGCGCGGCGTCGGGAAGCTTCTTCGAACCGAACAGGATGACGACGACAAGCGCCACAATGGCCCAGTGCCAGGGGCTCATGGCTCCCATTTTTACCTCCAGGTATCAGATGATTCGATGCTACCGGACCAGAGTGGCCAGGCCCCCGCGGAGAGTGCGGGTCAGTCAGCGGTCGAGGCCTCACCATAGGCGGCAAGGGCGGCCTCTGCACGATTTCGAACGGACGCCGCCAGATCGTCGGCGCCGAGCACACGCACCCCGGGACCGAACCCCACCATCAGCCGCGTCATCCAGTCCTGCGAGCCGTATCGCATCGACGCCTCGACCGAGCCGTCCGCGGCCACGGTGACGTCCGTCATCGGGTAGTAGTCCATGACCCAGGCGTGTTCGGGCGCGATCAGCAGCCGGGCCTGCGGCAGCGTCGGGTCGTCGTGGAACAGGTCCATCGAACTGCCGTCCTCGAGTGCCGCCTCGGGCGCGGCTGCGGGCTCTTCGAGCTCGGTTGCGGCGTCGATCCGGTCGAACCGGAACAGTCGGACTCCCCCGGCCTGCCTGCACCACGCCTGCAGGTAGCTGTGGTTGTCGACGAGGACGATGCGCACCGGGTCCACGATCCGCTGCGACACCGCGTCCCGCGACGCGGAGAAGTAGGTCAGCTCCAGTGCCATGCCCCGGCGCACCGCGGAGCGCACGGTCGCGGCGACCGGGTCCTCCGCCTGCTCGCGCTGATCGGCCACGCCGGTGACAGACCCGCCCGCGGCGACACCAGCAGCCGATTCGATCTTGGCGATCGCACCCTGCACGGCCGAGGGGTCCGCGGTGCCCGGCATCTCCACCAGCGAGCGCAGGGCCACCAGGAGCGCGGTAGCCTCCGTCGAGGTCAGCCGCAGCGGCCGGTCGATGCCTGCCGAGAAGGTCACCTCGATGCTCTCCTCAGAGAACGAGAGATCGATGAGGTCGCCGGGTCCGTACCCGGGCAGCCCACACATCCACAGCTGGTTCAGGTCGTCCATCAGCTGGGCGGTGCTGACTCCCAGCTCGGTGGCCGCCTCCTCGGCGCTCATCCCGGGATTGGCGATGAAGTACGGGACCATGTTCAGCAGCCGGGCGAGCCGGGACGAGAGCTTCTGACTCATCGGGTGGCCCGCCCCTCGCTCCCGGACGTCGACAGCGCCGATCGCAGCTTGTCCAGGACGTCCTCCTTCAGTTCCGCGGGCTCGAACACCAGCGCGTCCTCCCCATAGCCTGCGATCAGCCTGGCCACCCAGTCCCAGGACCGCACCGGGACCTCGAGCATCGTGCCCGGTATTCCCCTGACGGTCCGGTCCGAGGCCGCGCGGCCGAGCCTCCGTAGCTCCTGAGCGCGACCGTCCGCGACCCACACGGTGGCGATGCCGGTGACCCCGCCCGATCCGACGATCCGGTCCACGATCTGGCGCAGGTCGACACCGTCGGGTTTGTGCACCGAGTTCACCGGCCCGAACGCGGTGACGTCGTCGCCGATCCGGGACAACCGGAACGTGCGGGTGGCGTCCCGGTCGGTGTCGTGCCCGACGAGGTACCAGCGGCCGGCGTGGGTCACCACACCCCACGGCTGCACGGTTCGGGTGCGCAGCGGCTCGTTGCGGGCCGATCTGTGCTCGAAGCGGACGCTCTGTCCGGCGTCGACGGCAGCCAGCAACTTCTCCAGTGCGGGCTCGGAACCCCTCGACCTGGCAGGCAGGGCGGTGATGATCGCCGACGCGGAATCCTGGTCGACCACCACGCCTGCGGCGCGCAGCTTCAGCAGCGCGCCCTGGGCTGCGGAGCTCAGTTCAGGCGACTCCCAGAGCTGCACGGCGATCGCGACGGCGGCGGCCTCCTCGCTGCTCAGATCGATGTCCGGCAGCTCGTAGGCGTCCCGGTTGATCCGGTAGCCCTCCACCGTGCCGAAGCGGGAGGCCTGGCCGGTCTCGAGCGGCACCCCGAGATCGCGCAGCTCGTTCTTGTCCCGCTCGAACATCCGGCTGAAGGCCTCGTAGCTGGCCGATTCGTCGTAGCCCGCCACGCTGTGCCGGATCTTCTCGGCGGTCAGGAACTGCCGGGTTGAGAGCAGACAGATGACCAGGTTCATCAACCGCTCGACTTTGGTGATCGCCACGGCTCAGCAGCCTAGTGCCAGAACGGTGACCGCCCGGCACTCACATCGATGCGATGAGGCGTTCGACGCGCTCATCGACCGACCGGAACGGGTCCTTGCACAGCACCGTGCGCTGCGCCTGGTCGTTGAGCTTGAGGTGCACCCAGTCCACGGTGAAGTCCCGGCCGGCATCCTGGGCGGCCGAGATGAACTCGCCGCGCAGCTTGGCCCTTGTCGTCTGCGGCGGCGTGTTGACCGCCTCGTCGATCTGCTCGTCCTCGGTGACACGCTTGGCCAGTCCCTTGCGCTGCAGCAGGTCGAAGACGCCGCGGCCGCGCTTGATGTCGTGGTACGCGAGGTCGAGCTGCGCGATCTTCGGGTCGGAAAGCTCGAGGTTGTGCTTGTCCTGGTAGCGCTGGAACAGCTTGCGCTTGATCACCCAGTCGATCTCGGTGTCAACCTTCGCGAAGTCCTGGGACTCGACGGCGTCGAGGGTGCGGCCCCACAGCTCGACCACCTGGTCGACCTGTGGGTCGTGCTCCCTGGTCTTGAGATGCTCGACCGCGCGGGCGTAGTACTCGCGCTGGATGTCGAGCGCGCTGGCCTGGCGTCCTCCGGCCAGCCGGACGGGGCGCTTGCCCGTCATGTCGTGGCTGACCTCGCGGATCGCCCGGATCGGATTGTCGAGCGCGAAGTCGCGGAAGGAGACCCCGGCCTCGATCATCTCCAGAACCAGCGCCGCCGTGCCCACCTTGAGCATGGTGGTGGTCTCTGACATGTTCGAGTCGCCGACGATCACGTGCAGGCGCCGGTACTTCTCCGCGTCCGCGTGCGGCTCGTCGCGGGTGTTGATGATCGGCCGGGAGCGGGTGGTCGCCGACGAGACGCCCTCCCAGATGTGTTCCGCGCGCTGCGAGAGGCAGAACGTCGCCGCCTTGGGCGTCTGCAAGACCTTGCCCGCGCCACAGATCAGCTGGCGGGTGACCAGGAACGGCAGCAGCACGTCGGAGATCCGCGAGAACTCGCCCGCCCGCACCACGAGGAAGTTCTCGTGGCAGCCGTACGAGTTGCCCGCCGAGTCGGTGTTGTTCTTGAACAGGTAGATGTCCCCGCCGATGCCCTCCTCGGCGAGCCGCTCCTCCGCGTCGATCAGCAGATCCTCGAGCACCCGCTCGCCCGCCCGGTCGTGGGTGACCAGCTGCGCCAGGCTGTCGCACTCGGCGGTGGCGTACTCGGGGTGCGAGCCCACGTCGAGATAGAGGCGCGCGCCGTTGCGGAGGAAGACGTTGGAGCTGCGGCCCCAGGACACCACGCGACGGAACAGGTAGCGGGCCACCTCGTCGGGGCTCAGCCTCCTGTGGCCGTGAAAGGTGCACGTCACACCGAACTCGGTCTCAATGCCCATGATTCGTCGCTGCACACTTCGACAGTACAGCGCCGAGGCGCCCCTGGACCGGCTCACCGCATACATACCTCCGCGGTGTTTCGCGCCGTCTACTCTGAACTGATGACCACGTCGGAGCGGGTCTTGCCGATGGCGCCGCTCGCGTCAGACCGCGGCCTCAGGGCGCTCAGTCGGGCGGCCGATCACGGCGTGCTTTGGTTCGGGATCAGCGCTGGACTGTTCGCGATCGGCGGCCGCCCCAGGCGCGCGGCGGTGCGCGGACTGCTCGCGCTCGGAGGTTCGAGCGCGCTCACGAACGCCGTTCTCAAACCGTTACTCCCCCGCAGGCGTCCGCCCGTGGGATGGGTGGCGGCGCACCGGCAGGCGCGGCGGGTCCCGACCTCCTCGTCGTTCCCGTCCGGCCATTCGGCGTCCGCCGCGGCCTACGTGACCGGTGTTGCGCTCGAATCGCCCGCCACCGCCGCGCTGCTCGCTCCGGTTGCCGCCGCGGTCGCGTACTCCCGGGTCCACATCGGCGTGCACTGGCCGTCCGATGTGATCGTCGGTGCCGCCGTGGGAAGTGGCATGGCCCTGCTCACCCGCCGATGGTGGGCCGTGCGAACCGAGGAGCCTGCCACGCTTGGGCCGACGGTTGCGGCGCCCGAGATCCCGAACGGCGCCGGCTTGCTCGTCCTGGTAAACCCCGGATCGGGGGCGGCCGACGATGATCCGGCCGCCGAGCTGTCCGAGCTGCTGCCGGACGCGACGGTCGTCGAAGCGGATCCGGGCGGCGATCTCGAAGCCCAGCTCGACGCCGCGATCGCGCGGGTGCGGCCACGGGCGCTCGGCGTGTGCGGCGGTGACGGCACCGTGGTGGCAGCGGCGGCGGCCGCGATCCGCAACGATCTCGCGTTCGCTGTGTTCCCCGGTGGCACCCTCAACCACTTCGCAAGGGACGCAGGGGTGGAGGACATCGAGGCCACCCGGGCGGCAGCTGCCGAGGGCCAGGCGACTCGGCTGGACGTCGCCGAGGTGAGTGCGGACGGCCAGAGCCCGAGGTTGTTCGTCAACACCGCGAGCCTCGGTGGCTATCCGGACGCCGTCCGGATGCGTGAACGCTGGGAGCACCGGATGGGCAAGTGGCCTGCGGCCGCCGCCGCGATGGTCCGGGTCCTCGCGCGGGCACAACCCCTCGAGCTGTCCGTTGACGACCGCCGGATCGCGGTGTGGATGCTCTTCGTCGGCAACGGCCGCTACTCGCCTGCCGATCAGGTCCCGATGTCGCGGCCGGAGCTACACAACGGACTTCTCGACGTCCGCCTGCTGCGGGCCGACCGGCGCTGGTCACGGACCCGGCTGCTGTGGGCGGCCGCGACCGGCACCCTCGGCGGCTCGGCAGGGTACGAGCGCACCATGGTCGCCGACCTGGAGGTGCGGGTGCACGGTGAGGCCGTCTCGCTCGCCACCGACGGCGAGGTGGCAGGTAAGGGCAATCGGTTCCGGTTCACCAGTAGGCCGCTGGCGTTGCGGCTCTACCGGTGACGTGACCGGTAGAGCCGGTCAGGCCTTGTCGGTCCCGTTCTCGTCGGGACCGGTGCCCTCGCCGCTCTCAGGGGTGCTCTCGGGTTCCTTCTCCGAGTCCGACCCGCCGACCATGTTGGCGGGCAGCAACCCGGCCAGCGCCGCGCCGGTGATGCGCTTGAACGCCCGGCGCTGGCGGGTCTGGTCGAGGACAGCGACCTCGAGCGCCTCTACGCCGATCGCGCGGGGTTCGACCTCGCCGTTCCCCGGCACCGCCGTACCGACACGCAGCGCGTTCACCGCGACCTCGACCGCAGGCCCCAGCTCGAGGTCCGGCTGGTAGGACGCCTTGAGGGCGGTGCTGATCGGTTCGGTCGCGCCGCCCATCACCACGAACTGCTGCTCGTCGACGATCGATCCGTCGTAGGTGATGCGGTAGAGCTGCGCGTGCTGCGGCTGCTCGACGCGGCCCACCTCGGCGACGCAGATCTCCACCTCGTACGGCTTGGGCTGCTCGGTGAAGATGGTGCCGAGAGTCTGCGCGTAGGCGTTGGCCAGCGAGCGGCCGGTGACGTCGCGGCGGTCGTACGAGTAGCCGCGCATGTCGGCGTGCACGATGCCTGCCCGTCGCAGGTTCTCGAACTCGTTGTACTTGCCGACGGCCGCGAACCCGAGCCGGTCGTACAGCTCGCTCACCTTGTGGAGTGCGGTCGACGGGTTCTCCGCGACGAACAGCACACCGTGCGCGTAGGTCAGCACGATGACGCTGCGGCCCCTGGCGATTCCCTTGCGAGCCAGCTCCGAGCGATCCCGCATGATCTGCTCGGCGGAGGCGTAATACGGCAACGTCACGCGTTCTCACCCGCTTCCTCGGTGCGCTCGGTGATGACCGCCTTGGCGAGCGCGGACGTCCGTTCCTGGGGAACGGTGACGGCGCCTGCCGAGGTGATCACCACGGCGGTCGGGTAGATGCCCCGGCTGACGTCGGGCCCGCCGGTGGCGGAGTCGTCGTCCGCGGCGTCGTAGAGGGATTCGATGGCGGCCCGCAGGGCGCGCTCCTCGTCCGCCTTCGGATCGAACAGCTTCTTGAGGGCGGACTTCGCGAACAGCGATCCGGAACCGACCGCGTGGTACCCGGCCCGCTCCTCGTAGCGTCCGCCCACCACGTCGTAGGACACGATCCGGCCTGCCTTCTCGGGCGTGGCCGAGTCCAGGTCGAAGCCGATGAGCAGCGGCACAACGGCGAGTCCCTGCATCGCCGCGGGGAGGTTGCCGCGCACCATCGACGAGAGCCGGTTGGCCTTGCCGTCGAACGTCAGCGGAACGCCCTCGATCTTCTCGTAGTGCTCGAGTTCGACGGCAAACAACCGCACCAACTCGATCGCCACACCAGCGGTGCCCGCGATCCCGGCCGCCGAGAAGTCGTCGGTGACGTACACCTTCTCCACGTCCCGGCTGGCGATCAGGTTCCCCATCGTCGCCCTGCGATCACCGGCGATCAGCACGCCACCGGCAAAGGTCAGCGCGACGATCGTGGTGCCGTGCGGAGCGATGTCCGCCGCGTCCATCGAGTCACCCCTTCCGGCGCGCTGACGACCGAGGTCGATCCGGTTCTCCGGCAACAGTTCCGGCGCATGCTTGCGGAGGTGATCGGAGAACGAGGACAGCTGCGAACCGAAGTGCAGCCGCTCGCCCCCCGCCACGGACCGCTGGTGATCCGCCGTCACTGGCCGCCCTTTTGCACGTACGCGCGCACGAAGTCCTCGGCGTTCTCCTCGAGAACGTCGTCGATCTCGTCGAGGAGGTCGTCGGTGTCCTCGGCGAGCTTCTCCCGACGTTCCTGACCCGCGGCACCGTCGCCGACAGGGGCATCGTCGTCGTCGCCACCGCCACTGCGCTTGGTCTGCTCCTGCGCCATAGCCGCCGACCTCCTCTTAGCTCTTGCACAATTACCGGCACAACCAGTGTGCGCTCGTGCACGGACCCCTACCCTACCGAGTGCGACCCACCCTGAGGTGGTGGACGAGCGTGTCGCGTGCGCGCGTCTCAGCTGGTGAGCTGATCGACCAGGTCAGCGGCGGAATTCACCGACTCGAGCAGTTTGCCGACGTGTGCCTTGCTGCCGCGCAACGGCTCGAGGGTGGGAATGCGGACGAGGGAGTCGCCGCCCAGGTCGAAGATGACGGAGTCCCAACTGGCCGCGGCGATGTCGGCCCCGAACCTGCGCAGGCACTCGCCGCGGAAGTACGCCCTGGTGTCCGTGGGCGGGTTGCTGATCGCGTCCAGCACCTGCTGCTCGGTGACGAGCCGTTCCATCGAGCCGCGCGCGACCAGGCGGTTGTACAGCCCCTTGTCGAGGCGCACATCCGAGTACTGCAGGTCCAGCATGTGCAGCTTGGGCGCGGACCAGGACAGGCCTTCGCGCTGCCGGAAGCCCTCGAACAGCCGGAGCTTCGCGACCCAGTCCAACAGGTGCGCGCACTCCATCGGGTCCCGCTCGAGCATGTCGAGAACGGTGGCCCATTTGTCGAGCAGGTCCGCCACCCGCGGATCGTCGTTGCCCTGGCGTTCGGCGAACGCCGCGCACCGCTCGTGGTAGATCCGCTGCAGCGCAAGACCTGTCAGCTCACGCCCGTCCGCAAGCGCGACCGTCTGTCGCAGTGTCGGATCGTGGCTGATCAGGTGCACGGCGGTGACCGGGCGCGCGAGCTGCAGGTCGGACAGGTCAACGCCCGCCTCGATCAGGTCCAGGACCAGCGCGGTGGTGCCGACCTTGAGGTAGGTGGACCATTCCGCGAGGTTCGCGTCGCCGATGATCACGTGCAGGCGCCGGTACTTGTCGGCGTCGGCGTGCGGCTCGTCGCGGGTGTTGATGATGCCGCGCTTGAGGGTGGTCTCGAGCCCGACCTCGACCTCGATGTAGTCCGCGCGCTGGGACAGCTGGAACCCGGACTCGTCGCCGGACTGGCCGACGCCGACCCGCCCGGATCCGCAGATCACCTGCCGGGAGGCGAAGAACGGCGTCAGCCCGGCGATGATCGCCGAGAACGGGGTCTCCCTGGAGCAGAGGTAGTTCTCATGGGTCCCGTAGGACGCGCCCTTGCCGTCGACGTTGTTCTTGTACAGCTGGAGCCGAGGGGCACCGGGAACGCTGGACGCGTGCCGTGCGGCGGCCTCCATGACGCGCTCCCCCGCCTTGTCCCAGATGACGGCGTCCAGCGGATCGGTGCACTCGGGCGCGGAGTACTCGGGGTGCGCGTGATCGACGTACAGCCGGGCACCGTTGGTGAGGATCATGTTCGCCGCACCGACCTCGTCGGCATCGATGACCGGCGCCGGCCCGCTGAAGCGGCCGAGATCGAAACCGCGGGCGTCACGCAGCGGTGATTCCACCTCGTAGTCCCAGCGGGTGCGCTTGGCACGCGGCACACCGGCGGCCGCCGCGTAGGCCAGTACCGCTTGCGTCGAGGTCAGGATGGGGTTCGCGGTCGGTTCCGTCGGGGAGGAAATCCCGTACTCGACCTCGATACCGATGATGCGCTGCATGCCCACGAGCCTAGATCGTCGGCGCGCTCGATCTTTCGACCGTTCCCACTTGGCGGCGCCGTGGCGTGGATCAGGGCGGGGTCACAGCTCCACCGAGGCGACCGCTCCCGGATCGGATCCGAGCTGCCGCACCACGGTTCCCGCCGAATCCCAAACTCCCGAGCCGCCGCAGGTTCGCGCGAAACCACCCCCTGTTGGTCCGGCGAACCCAGCAAATGCGACCGGCAGGTCGTATGCCGTCGCGATCCTCCGCGCTCGGATATCGAGTTCGGCAAGATCGTCAGCCGCATGGACGAGACCCGCGACGTACAGATCGATGCCGAGGGCCACGGTTCGGTCGAGGTGATGATCGATTCTGGTGTCCCTGCACACCCCGATGCCCACCCTCAGGCCCCTCACCTCGAGACTCGCCGGGCCACGCCCGGGCTCGAAATGTCTTGACTCCACCTCGCCGAGGGACATCTTGACGTAGGCGACGGTGACTCCGTCGCCGGTCACGGCGAGCACCCCGATGCTCCGGCCTCCGCTGCCGGTGTGGACCGGAGCACCCGCCAAGGCGATGGCGCCCGTTCGCCGGCATGCCTCCCTCAGCGGGAGGAGGCGCGGGTCGTCTCGGGCGACGGCCTGCGCGTCCATCGCGTATCCGCTCAACGACATCTCCGGGAAGACCACGAGATCGGCGGCCGCCCGATCCATCGCCGCCGCGTGTGCGGCAACGTTGCCCGAGAGGTCCCCGAGCACGGTCCTCGGCTGCGCAACGGCGACCCGGACGCTCAGGCCTGCGCTCGGCCGGTGTCTACCACCCATCCTTGGATCAAAACACACCTGGACCGACCCGCGCCCCTCCCTCGAGGTGGTTCTAGATCGTTTGGTGTCAGACCGACGCCACTCCGGCCTAAACGCCGATAAGCTGCGTTATGACATTATTCCAGGAAGAGAAGCCGAAAGATCAGGGCTGAACCCCTTCCCCGCTACCCGAGCCTCGACGTGCTCCGTGGCATCGCGATCCTCGGAACGCTGGCAACCAACATCTGGATCTTCACCAACCCGGAGGGACTGGTCGGCTACCTGAACGGCACCGCGGCCGCGGCGGGAGGCTGGGAGTGGGTCGAGAAAGTGCTCCAGCAGCTCGCACAGGGCAAGTTCCTCGGGCTGCTCACGTTGATGTTCGGGATCGGGCTCGCCATCCAGCAGCGCTCCGCCCTCCGTGCGGGCAGGCCCTGGCCGGGGAAGTACCCGTGGCGGGCGGCGCTGCTGTTCGTTGACGGCCTCGTGCACTACCTGCTCGTCGTCGAGTTCGACGTCCTGATGGGGTACGCCGTCACCGGCCTGGTGGTCGCGTTCGTGCTGGCGAGCAGCGAACGCGCACAGCGCCGTTGGATGATCTGGGCGGCGGTGGTCCACCTTGTGCTGCTCACTCTCGGCACCCTCGCGTTCGCTGCGCAGCCGCCGCGCCCCGATCCCCCACCGCTCGACCCGAACCCGTACGCGGACGGGTCGTGGTGGGATCTCGTGCTCTTCCGGATCGACAACCTGGTGCTCTTCCGGATCGAGCCGGTCTTCATCTTCGCGCTGTCGATCGCGTTGTTCCTGCTCGGGGCCAGGCTGTTTCGGGCGGGGGTCCTGGCGCCTGCCGGTTCCGGAATCCGTCGTCGCCTGATGATCCTGGGACTCGGGATCGCGCTACCCCTCGACGTCGCGACGGGGATCCTCGGCGGCGACGCGGGCCTGCTGGTTGCCCGCTACGGGACCGCGCCGATCGTCTCGCTCGGGTTGCTCGCGCTGGTCGCCGAGTTCTATTGCCGCCGCCCTCGGGTCGGCTCGGTCGGGGTCAGGCTCGCCGATGTCGGGCGGATGGCGCTGAGCTGCTACATCCTCCAGAACCTGCTCGCGTCGGCGCTCTGCTACGGCTGGGGCCTCGGTCTGGCGGCCCGCTTCTCCCCCGACGCCCGGGTGCCCGCGACCGTCGCGATCTACGTCGGCGTCGCCGCGGCGGTGATCGCCGCCGCGCGCCTGTGGCTCCGCCGATTCGAGCGCGGCCCCGTCGAATGGCTGTGGCACCGAGGCTATCTCCTGCTGGCCGGCGAGGACCCCGTCAGAGGACCCAGCCCCGGGACGGCGTCAGCGGTCGATCCGGCATTGCAGGTAGGTGTCGGCACCGACCCGGCGGAGCACGAAGCGGACTCCGCGCGGCGCCCAGTCCGCTGACGGGTCGGTGACCAGCCGGGGATCGGTGAGGGACACCAGCCGACCGCGGGTCGTGATGTCGACATGCCCGGCCGCCAGCACGTTCCGCACCCAGTCGCTGTCCGGGCCGTAGGTCAATGCGAACCGGTATCCGTCGCCACGCCGGAACACATTGACTGGTGTCCGGTACAACCGTCCGGACCGACGTCCGCGGTGCAGCACGATGGCGCAGCCTGGCAACCAGCCGGCGACGATCCTGCTGACGCGATTGGTGACCACCTTGTTGAACTCGGCGAGCCTGCGAGGAAGGGGCACGCGGTCAGCCTATCGCCACGTGGAACGATGGACGCATGGATCAGCGCCCATCGTCGCCGCCGGGCGACCCCGCCGCGCCGGATGAGGTGGTGACGGTCTACGACGCCGCGGGAGCGGCCATCGGCACGGCCCCACGATCGCGGGTGTACGCGGAGGGCCTGTGGCACGCCAGTGCGGGAGTTCTGCTGCGCTCGATGGACGGCAGCCGGGTCTACGTGCACCGCCGCTCCCCTGAGAAGGCGGTCTTCGCAGGCATGCACGATTGCCTCGCGGGCGGGGTGGTGGATCCCGGTGAGAGCCCGGACGAGACCGCGGTCCGCGAGCTCACCGAAGAGCTGGGCGTCACCGGAATCGAGCTGTCGCCCATCGCGCAGGTCAGGTGGGACGGCCGGTGGGACGGTAAACCGTTGCGATGCCACCTGTTTGCCTTCGAGGGGCGCTACGACGGTCCCATCCGTCACCAGGCGAGCGAGATCGTCGACGGTTGGTGGTGGACCGACGCGGAACTGCGCGCGCACCTCGCCGACCCGTCGTGGGCATTCGTCCCCGACACCAGGGCACTGCTCGCCGACTACTTCGCCTGAGCAACCCGAGGCCGGTGCCGCAACGAGATCGGGCCGGGCACCCGTGGAACGAGGTGCCCGGCCCGATCGTCGTCGCGCTACAGGTACTGGCCGGTGTTGGACTCGGTGTCGATGGCGCGGCTGGCACTGGCGTTCTTGCCGGTGACCAGCGTGCGGATGTACACGATCCGCTCGCCCTTCTTGCCCGAGATGCGTGCCCAGTCATCGGGATTGGTGGTGTTGGGCAGGTCCTCGTTCTCGGAGAACTCGTCGACGATCGAATCGAAGAGGTGCTGCACCCGAAGTCCGGGCGCCCCCGTATCGAGCACCGACTTGATGGCGTACTTCTTCGACCGGTCGACGATGTTCTGGATCATCGCACCCGAGTTGAAGTCCTTGAAGTACAGGACCTCCTTGTCACCGTTCGCGTACGTCACCTCGAGGAATCGGTTGTCGTCGCTCTCGGCGTACATCCGGTCCACGACCCGCTCGATCATGGTCTTGATGCAGGCCGCCCGGTCCCCGCCGAACTCGGCCAGATCGTCGGCGTTGACCGGCAGGTGCTCGGTCAGGTACTTCGAGAAGATGTCCTGCGCCGATTCCGCGTCCGGACGCTCGATCTTGATCTTCACGTCGAGCCGGCCGGGCCGC
The DNA here is from genome assembly GCF_053607505.1 of Rhodococcus sp. NPDC055112. NCBI lineage: Bacteria > Bacillati > Actinomycetota > Actinomycetes > Mycobacteriales > Nocardiaceae > Rhodococcus > Rhodococcus sp. NPDC055112. Next base: position 38,807 of record NZ_JBSGTR010000033.1, on the reverse strand, counting down.
AGGATCGCGGGGTCGATCATGTCCTCGCGGTTCGACGCACCGATGACGATGACGTTCTCGAGTCCCTCGACGCCGTCGATCTCGCTGAGCAGCTGCGGAACGACGGTGGTCTCGACGTCGGAGGACACACCCGACCCACGGGTACGGAAGATCGAGTCCATCTCGTCGAAGAACACGATCACCGGGGTGCCCTCGGAGGCCTTCTCACGGGCCCGCTGGAAGATCATCCGGATGTGCCGCTCGGTCTCGCCGACGAACTTGTTCAGGAGTTCCGGGCCCTTGATGTTCAGGAAGTAGGACTTGGCGTCCTTGGCGTCCTGGCCCCTGGCCTCGGCGATCTTCTTCGCCAGCGAGTTGGCGACGGCCTTGGCGATGAGCGTCTTGCCGCAGCCGGGAGGGCCGTACAGCAGCACGCCCTTCGGTGGCCGCAGCGCGTACTCGTGGAACAGGTCCTTGTGCAGGAACGGCAACTCGACGGCGTCGCGGATCTGCTCGATCTGCCGCCCGAGGCCGCCGATGTCGCCGTAGTCGACGTCGGGCACCTCCTCGAGCACGAGGTCCTCGACCTCCGCCTTGGGGATTCGCTCGAAGGCATAGCCCGCCTTCGAATCGACCAGCAGGGAATCCCCCGGCCGCAACTTGCGCGACGGCGAATCGATGTCCTCGTCGTCGGGATGGACCGTCGCGTCGGACGCGGCCAGCGCGAGCGGATGCGCGAGCCAGACCACGCGCTCCTCGTCGGCGTGACCGACCACGAGGGCCCGCTCGCCGTCGTCGAGGACCTCGCGCAGGCTGCAGATCTCCCCGACCCGTTCGAAGGCCCCTGCCTCGACGATGGTCAGCGCCTCGTTCAGGCGAACCGTCTGACCGGGCCGCAGCGTCTCGGTGTCGATGTTCGGCGAGCACGTCAGGCGCATCTTGCGACCGGAGGTGAACACGTCGACCGTCTGATCCTCGTGCGTGGAGATGAGCACGCCGTACCCACTCGGCGGCTGACCGAGACGGTCGACCTCCTCGCGGAGCGCGATCAACTGCTGACGGGCTTCCTTGAGCGTGTCCATCAGTTTGGAGTTTCGGATCGACAGTGAGTCGACACGGGACTCGAGCTCTCGTACCTGCTCGGGCGACTGGGCGAGCTGGCGGCGAAGGCCAGCGGCTTCCAGGCGTAGCGCCTCGAGCTCGGCCCGGGCGGCGAACGAGTCCGGATTCTCTGTTGCGCTCATGTGCGACTCCTCCCAGTGACGATCTATCAACGCTACAGCCGCTGTACCAAAACTGCGGACCGACAGGCGGACACGGGCCACAGGCGTCGCACAGTGTGGGACGGCGAGCCGCCTCACCCGCACCATCTCTGATGTTAGCCTTACCTGACTAATTGGCACCGAAGCCAACGAGAAAGGCCCCACTCGTGATCATTCGCAAGTCCCTCATCGCCGTCGGAACCGTCGCACTGGCCGTAGGAGTCGCCTCCTGCAGCTCGGACGACTCGTCCAGCGCGTCCGACGCCACCACCTCCGCCGCGTCCGCAGGCACCAGCACCGGCGCCGAGGCCGCCGCGACCCCGACCGCCGCCGAGCTGCAGGCGACCCTGGTGACCTTCTTCAACCCGGCCGTCGGCACCACCGAGAAGGCCGCGCTCGTCGAGGACGGCAACGGTCAGGCGGCGGTGCTCGAGCAGTTCAACGGGGTGCTCCAGGGCTACCCGCTGACCGCCGAGGTGACCAAGGTGACCTCGGTCGACGAGGACACGGTCTCGGCCACGACGACCATCGCAGGCCCGCACGGCGGCGCCGCATCCGAGGTCGTCTTCGACCAGGTCGACGGCAAGTGGGTCATCTCCGAGGACGCCGCGTGCACCATCTTCTCGATGGGCAAGCTCACCTGCGCGAAGTAGGCGGCTCCGCCGCCTGTGAGTGGTTGTGGTCCCCAGGGGGTCCACAACCACTCACGGGCGCGCAGCGCCTCGGTCAGACCTTCTTGTCCTTGCCCGCACGACGCTGCGGCTTCGGGGTGACGGTGCCCTCGGCCAGCTTGCGCGCGCTGACCAGGAACGCGGTGTGGCCCTGCATCCGGTGTTCCGGACGCACGGCGAGGCCGACGACGTGCCATCCGCGCACGATCGACTCCCATGACCGCGGCTCGGTCCAGCACTCCTGCTCACGCAGCGCCTCGACCACCCGCGACAGCTGGGTCACCGTCGCGACGTAGACGATGAGCACGCCGCCTGGCACCAGCGCCTTCGACACCGCGGGCAGCGTCTCCCATGGCGCGAGCATGTCCAGGATCACCCGGTCCACCGGGCCGCCGTTCTCCTCGGCGTCGAAATCCGCCAGGTCCGCAACCGTGAGCTCCCAGTTGTCGGGGCGGCCGCCGAAGAAGGTCTCGACGTTGCGGACCGCGTGCTCGGCGTGGTCGTCGCGCACCTCGTACGAGATGACCTTGCCCTCGGGCCCGACCGCCCGCAGCAGCGAACAGGTCAGCGCGCCCGAACCCGCTCCGGCCTCGAGCACTCGCGCACCGGGGAACACGTCGCCCTCGTGCACGATCTGCGCGGCGTCCTTCGGATAGATCACCTGCGCGCCACGGGGCATGGACAGCACGTAGTCGACGAGCAGCGGCCGCAGCGCCAGGTACGGGGTCCCGTTGGTGGAGGTGACGACGCTGCCCTCGGGGGCGCCGATGAGATCGTTGTGCACGATCCCGCCGCGATGGGTGTGGAACTCCTTGCCCGCCTCGAGGACCACCGTGTACTTGCGCGCCTTCGCGTCGGTGAGCTGAACGCGGTCGCCCTCCCGAAACGGTCCGGTCGGTCGCTTCTCGCGTGCGCTCACGTCTTGCCCAGCCACGACTCAGATCTCCTCGTATTCAGCATTCCCGGCGACCCACGCGCCGGCCCCGACAGCGGTGTCGGACCCGCCGCATACCCTGCCAGGTGTGAGCTCTCCCGTGTCGACGCCCCCTGCCGAGTCCTCCGACGCCGCCGACGCGGGGACGGTGCGCCCGCGCTCACGGCCCGCCCTGTCCCCGTCCCGTGCCGGCGACTTCAAGCAGTGCCCGCTGCTGTACCGCTTCCGCGCCGTCGACCGGATCCCGGAGGTGCCGTCCAAGGCGCAGCTGAAGGGGACGGTGGTGCACGCGGCGCTGGAGTCGCTGTACGGCCTGCCCGCCCCGGAACGGGTCTCCGACCGCGCCGTGTCCCTGGTCGACCCCGCCTGGGAACAACTGCTGGCCGAGTCCCCCGAGATCGCCGACACCGTTCCAGCCGAGGAGCGCGCCGCGTTCCTCGCCGAGGCCCGCACGCTGATCGAGGGTTACTACAAGCTCGAGGACCCCACCCGCTTCGAGCCGGAGTCCTGCGAGCTGCGGGTGGAGACCGAGCTCGACAACGGAGTGCTGCTCCGGGGCTTCGTCGACCGGATCGACGTCGCGCCCACCGGTGAGGTCCGGGTCGTCGATTACAAGACCGGCCGTGCGCCGCGCGAGATGACCGAATCCAAGGCGCTGTTCCAGATGAAGTTCTACGCACTGGTGCTGCTGCGCACCCGGGGGATCGTGCCAGCACAGCTACGCCTGATCTACCTCACCGACGGCGAGATCCTCACCTACGCGCCGGACGAGGCCGAACTACTCCGGTTCGAGCGGACCCTGTCCGCGATCTGGAAGGCGATCCTCGCCGCGGGCCAGACGGGTGACTTCCGGCCGAAGCCGGGGCGACTGTGCAGCTGGTGCGATCATAAGGTGCGCTGCCCCGAGTTCGGTGGCACGCCGCCGCCCTACCCGGGCTGGCCGGAAACACCGGCCGAGGAAGACAGTTTCGAGGAGATCACCCAGTGAGCGACCAGGCCTACTACATCCCGCTCGAGTCCCGCGCGGACGGTACCGAGACGTTCGCCGCAACGGAACTGACGATGAGCACCTGGGGCGACGCGATGCAGCACGGCGCTCCCCCGTCGGCGCTGCTGGTGCGCGCGCTGGAACGGTGCGCCCCGCGCGAGGACGCCCGGCTCACCCGGGTGGTCGTCGAGATCCTCGGACCCGTACCGATTTCCGAGATCGAGGTCCGATCCTGGGTCGAACGTCCCGGCAGGCGGGTGGAGCTGGTGGTCGCGGAGCTCTGGGCCACCGGACCGGACGGCACCGCCCGCGCAGCCGCCCGCGCCACCGGATGGCGGATGCAGGTCGCGGACACCAGCGCCGTCACGCACGCGGGAGACCCGGCACTCGAGCCGGTGTCCGCGGGCCGTGAGGTCGCGATGGAGGGCCGCTTCTGGGACACCGGATTCGTGGCGACCCTGGACTGGAAGTGGCTGGCCGAGATCGGCTGTGAGGGGCCCGGCCAGGTGTGGGCGCGCCCCAATCCCGTTCTGGTCGAAGGTGAGTCACTCTCCCCGATCCAGCGACTGTTCACGGTCGCGGACGTCGCGAACGGCGTCGGGGCGAAACTGCATTTCGCGGAGTGGACCTACCTCAACACCGACCTGACCGTGCACCTGTTCCGGGTGCCCGAGGGCGAGTGGGTGGGCGTCTCGGCCGAAACCTCTTACGGCCCCGACGGTGTCGGGATGTGCGCGGGTGTGCTGCACGACGAGTCGGGTCCGGTCGGCCGGATCAATCAGACCGTGCAGGTCCGGGCCAGGTAACCGACGAGGCGGGTAGTCCGCGCATCCAGACGCGCGGCCTACCCCCTCCGCCCGGCGTCCTCAAGCAGTCGAAGACGCTGTTCGAGACTCGATCATCGTTCCCTCATGTCGCCCTGTCCGGCGGTCACTCGGAAACGGGGATACGTCCGTCAACGGCGGCCGCGGCGATCGACTCGCGCAGTGCGGAGCAGCGCCCCACCCGTGCGCCGCGCACCGTCAAAGACGGATCGTCCCGGTACTCGTGGCAGACGGTCTCCGGGTGAGCGGTGCTCCACTGGACGCTGGTGTGCTGCCAGCTGTTCTTCTCGGCGCGGACCTCGACCCCGCACCGCGCACAATCGACGTGCCGCATCAGACCGGCAACTCCTCGGGAGCCCAGCGGACCAGGTTGTCCGCGACTTCCTGCTTCCACGCCTCGACCGGCTTGGTGGTGTCGAGTTCGAACTCGAAGCGGTCGACCATGTCAGGGGTGATGTCGGCGACGTCGACGTAGAACTGCTCGTACCAGCGGCGCAGCTGGTAGACCGGTCCGTCCTCGTTGGTGAGCAGCGGGTTGTCGATCCGGGTCTTGTTCTTCCAGATCTCGATGTCCTGCTCGAAGCCGATGCCGATGTAACCGATCATCAGGTCCACCACCTGGTCGGTTAGCTCGGCCGGGATCTGTTCGGTCTTCTTCACGGAGATGCCGTACATCAGCACGAACCTGTCCGGCGAGATCGGGTAGTGGCAATTGATCAGGACGGACTCGACGTCGAACTTGTCGGTGCGGTAAACGAGGTCGTCGATCATGAACGACGGCCCGTGATAGGCGGCGATCGAGCGGTGGCCGAGCAGCTTCGGCACGTCGGGATCGGTCCACCCCATGATGTCCTCGCGACCAACGCCCTCCTGTTCCTGGATGGCGACATGGCCCTCGAAGATGTTCTTGAAGTACGTCGGGAACGAGTAGTGCACGTAGAAGAAGTGCGCCATGTCGACGACGTTGTCGATGATCTCGCGGCAGTTGGAGTCGATGACGATCGACTTCCATCGCCACTCGGTCCACTCGGCATCCTCGGACCGCGCGGCGGGGATCGCGACCTCGGGCGGCGGCGGGTTTCCCTCGGAGTCGTGCCAGACGAACAGCAGCTCGTCCTGCTCCATGGTCTGCCACGTGCGGGTGCGAGCCAGCGGCGGAACCCGGCGGGCGTAGGGGATGCCGGTGCACTTGCCGTTGCCGCCCCAGCGCCAATCGTGGAACGGGCACGCGATCGAATCGCCCTTGACGCTGCCCTGGCTCAGGTCGCCACCCATGTGCCTGCAGTAGGCGTCGAGGATCTTGATGTCACCGTTGCTGTCGGCGAACACCACGAGCTTGGTCCCGAAGGCCTCGACGGAATGCGGTGCGCCGTCCCGGAACTCCGCCAGCAGCCCCAGGCAGTGCCACCCCCGTGCGAAACGGGCGGGGGCCGTGCCCTCGTCGATGATGCGAACCTCGTCGGATTCGTCGATGTCCACGGTGGTCCTTTCGTTGCCCGGCACATTCGCGATGTCAGCCGCGGCGGTGTCGATGTGATCACGATCATGGGAGGTGACCTTCGAACCCGGCGCGCCTGCCTCGATCAGGGCACAACCGGAACAGACACAGGTCAGCACTATCGGGCAGGTCGCCTGCCGACCGGCAAACGAAAACCTGTGGCGCGCCGTCAGATTCCCCCCGGGGACCAGAATAGACCAGGTGGTCTGAAAACGTCCCACTGAGCGGACGCACCCCTGGCATCGCACCGATCATCACGGTGAGATGTCAGTGCCTGCGCACGCCCGGAGGTCCGCGGGCGATGCCAGCGCACACGGTGCACGGGGAGGAGATGCGAATGGCGATCGGAGACGGTCCGAAGGCGAGCCTGCCCACCTCAACGCTCGATCGACTCTCCCTGGTCCTGGACAGTTTCCGTAGCGCGTCGCGACTCAGCCTGACGGACGTGTCCCGCGGTACCGGCATCCCCAGGACGAGCACCCTCCGGATGCTCGAGCAGTTGGTCCGGATGGGGTGGCTCCGCCGCAGGGGTGTCGAGTACGAACTCGGGGACACCCTCGCCGAACTCGGTGCCTTGTCGCTGTACCGGGACCGTGCCGACCGGGTGGTGACACCACTGCTGCGCGAACTGCACCTCGTGACGGGCCACGTCGTGCATCTGGGCATTCTCGACGGCAAGGACGTGCTCTACCTGGAGAAGATCGGTGGTGCCGCGGCGCCCCATCTGCGGACACGGGTCGGGTCGCGCATCCCCGCACGATCGTCGACGATCGGCAAGGCGCTGCTCGCGGCAGCACCACGGCCCGGCGTCTCGTTCGGTACCTGTGCCGCCGGGTTCGGTTGCATCGGAGCGCGCGTCGGCTCGCTGGGCGGTGCGGAGATCGGCCTGTCGGTCAGCGGACCGATGGATCGGCTGAAGTTCGATCAACGGCACGCGGCTCCCGTCCGGATGGCGGCAACGGCGCTCGCGCACTTCTTCGACCTCACCGGAGCGGCGGGGCCGCGGACGTGACCTCGCCTTAGTCCGCTGATCGGAAGGACGAATTGCCCGCACGACGGACCGCTGACAGCGTGTGGCCATGAAATCCGAGCTCACACTGACCGTCCCCGAACAACTCCTGGCGATCGAGCAGATCAAGCGCACCTTCGCGGCTCGGCTGCGATGCATGGACAACAAGCAGTGGGACATCTACCCGACCCTCCATACCGACGACGTGGTCTCGGAGACGTGGGGCGGCCTGCCGGGCGACAAGCAGCCGCAGACCGAGGGCACCTCGAACCGTGTGGTGGGCAAGGAGAAGCTGACCCGCGCAATCAGCACCCTGCTCGGCGGGCGGACCGCGGTGACCACCGTGCACCACGGCCACACCCCGGAGATCGAGCTGACCTCCGACGACACCGCCCGCGGGATCTGGGCGATGGAGGACAAGCTGTGGTGGACCAACGGCGACCACGAGGAGCATCTCCACGGGTACGGGCACTACCACGAGGAGTACCGAAAGGTGAACGGCCGCTGGCTGATCAGCTATCGAAAGCTCACCCGGCTGCGTGAGGACGTGACCGCGGGCTTCTTCGACTACCTGCAGGCGCTGTGAACCCGCTCTTCGCCCCGCTGCAGGTCCGGTCGCTGGCGCTGCAGAACCGGATCGTCATGTCCCCCATGACACGTGAGCACTCCCCTGGCGGGGTGCCGGGACCCGACGTGGCCGCCTACTACCGGCGGCGCGCCGAGGGCGGCACCGGTCTCCTGATCACCGAGGGCGTGGCGATCGACCACCCGACGGCCGTCGACAGCCCCAGAGTCCCCCGCCTGCACGGTGAATCGGCCCTGGCGGGGTGGCGCTCCGTGGTCGACGAGGTGCACGCGGCCGGCGGCCGGATCATTCCCCAGCTGTGGCACGTCGGCCCACTGTGGGGCGCGATGAGCCCGGTGGATCCGGCTCTGACGCCGATGCGCCCCTCCGGGCTGTGGGGCCGGGTCGGTAGGACCGTCTATCCGGAGGACTACCTCGCGAGGGCGAGCGCCACCACCCCTCCGATGACCGACCGCGACATCACGGACGTCATCGCCGCATATGTGCGGTCGGCGCGCAATGCGGTCGACGTCGGCTTCGACGGGATCGCGATCCACGCCGGGCACGGCTACCTGCTCGACGCGTTCCTGTGGGAGTCGACGAACCAGCGAAACGATCGCTGGGGCGGCGACCTGCAACAACGGACTCGTTTCCCGGTGGAGGTGGTGCGGGCGATCCGGCGCGAGATCGGTCCCGACCTGCCGATCTTCTACCGGTTCTCCCAGCACAAGCAGCAGGACTACGGGGCGCGGATCGCGGACACCCCCGACGAGCTCGCCGTCGTCCTGAACGCGCTGGTCGAGGCCGGTGTGGACGTGTTCGACGCGAGCATCCGCCGGTTCGACGCCCCCGCGTTCGAGGGCAGCGAGCTGACCCTGGCCGGTTGGGCGAAGAAGCTGACCGGCGCACTCAGCATGGCCGTGGGCAGCGTCGGGCTCGACAAGTCACTTCGTGATGCAGGCACCCCCGGCCCCGCCTCTCTCGACGGGCTCCATCGGCGGCTCGAGGACGAGGAGTTCGACCTGGTCGCGATCGGGCGACTGCACCTGACCGAGCCGGCCATCGCGACGATCCTCCGCGACGGCGGGCCCATCCAGTCGTTCGACCGCGCGCTGCACGAGGGGAGGCTGTACTGACCGAGTCACAGGACGGCCCCGGTCACACGTGGGCGGATTCCAGGGATCGTCGCAACACGTGAACTGAAGATGGACTGCCTCCCAAGGACACTCGAACAGGTCCAGGAACGACTCGCCACATGAAACTGATCTGACCAGAACGCCACCAGTCCACTCGTGGTGGCCCGCCCCGACCGTCAGCAAGGGCACGGCCGGGGTGTCGGGTCAGCTGGCAGGTTGGGCGGCTTCGGCCTTGTAGGCGCGGACTCCTTCCTGAGCAGGTCGCGGTCGATCGCACGCAGCTTGGTGGTGGCATCGATTTTCACTGCTGGTGCTTGTCGGTCATACGCCGGCCCTACCGGCTGATGTGCGGGCGATCAGGCCCGCTTCGCCGACAGCGACTCCGTCGACCCAGAACGCTGCGCTCCGACGTGCCGGAACTGCCGCTGCGTTCGGCGACCCTCCTCAGTGCGATGACCTCGCGACGGCCGAGGCGGTCTACCCAACGAGCGGAACGGTAGTGCAAGTCGGAGCAGAGCAGAGCTGAACGGCACCAATGGCTCTGGGATGGCTACCGCCTCCCCCGCAGGCGCCGGGCCAGGTGCGCCGCTGAGCCCGCATTCATCCCACCAATTTTCGGTAGGCAGCGGCGGAAATCACGCATACAGTCCCGCAACCGGCCTGGCCCCGACGCCTCGGTCGTACCCCGCAACGCCCTCGAACCGAAAGGTCCCCATGCGTAGTACCCGCGCCCGCCGTGCCGCGATGATCGGCACCGCGGCACTCCTGCTGGCCGCGCCCTGCGCGACCCTCGCGCAGGCCGAACCCACCGAACCGGCATCCATGCTGCCCGAGGAACTGGTCGCCGCCATCCAGCGTGACCTCGGCATCAGCCCCACCCAGTACCTCGAGCGGGCCGACACCGGACAGGAACTGGCGACGTTCGCCGACACACTCCGCGGCAAGTTCCCCACCGCCTACGCGGGCGCCTGGCTCGATAAGGCCGGCACCCCGCTGGTCGGCCTGGCCGACGGACCGGACAAGGCCGCCGCCCGCACCGCCGTCGAGGCCGCCGGCTTCAAGGTCAAGGACCAGGCGCGCAGCGAAAACGCCCTGTCCGACCTGCTCGGTCAGCTCAACACCTGGATCCAGCAGCTGCCCGCACCGTTGTCCGGCCACATCAACGGCGCCAAGGTCGACATCGCCAACAACGACATCGTGCTGGGCGTCCACGACATCGCCGGGGGTCAGGGGCTGCAGCTGCCCGACTTCCTCAACTTCGTGCGCGTGGCGCAGGAACCGGCACAGGGCGCGTCCGACCTGCCCGGGCTCGGCTCACTCGGTTCATTCGGCTCGTCCGGCCCGACCAAGCCCACCGAACCCACCGAACCCACCGAGCCCACCAACCCCGGCGCCTCCACGATCGCCCTCGACCCCATCAAGGGAGCCACCGCAGGCAAGGAGATCACGCTGAAGGCGAAGGTCACCCCCGCAGCAGCGGGCGGCACCGTCGTATTCGAGGCCGACAACTTCTACGAAGAAGCACCGGTCGCCGCCGACGGCACCGCCACCCAACAGTGGTTCGCCCCCGAGACCGCAGGCAAGGTGACCATGAAGGCCACCTTCTCCGGCCGCAATGGCGTCGTCGGATCGACCACCACGCAGCAAGTCAACGTCGCCAAAGCCGCCACTACACCCACCACCACCAAGAAGCCCACGCCGCCGGCCGGCGACGCCATCATGGGTGGCGATGCGTACGACTACGTGCACGCCTTCGGCGGCGATTCCCACAGGTGCACGCTCGGTTTCAATGGCACCGACGCCTCCGGCCGCGCGGTGACCATCACCGCCGGACACTGCGACCCGGCCGATCCCGATGTCGCCGGCACTGATAACGCCTCAAGCGGACACGAGGTGGTGGGCGGCGTTCGCGGCGAGCGCTTCGGCGAGGCGGTCAAGACGGCGAAGGCGCCTATGCGACTCGACTACTCGGTGATCAAGATCGACGACAACTTCGCCAAGCGGTTCGAGAACAACTACGTTCGCGTCCCCGGCAAGGCCCCGCTGGCGATCACCGGCACCGCCGATCCCGTGGAGGGGGCTCCGGTGTGCATGTCCGGCATGGTCACCGGCTACCACTGCGGCACACTCAAAGCCGCTGTGGCCGGCGATGATCGAGGCAACCACACCACTGGCCGATTCACCGTGAGGATCTGCGGGCTGGGCGGCGACAGCGGCAGCCCCATGTTCACCGGCACCAAGGCGCTGGGCATCTCGGCCCAGTCCAGCGTGACGTCGGGCCAACAGTCGGAGTGCGATCTGTGGGAGACGATGCCGGACATTTCGGACTTCTACCGGCCCACCGTGTGGGTGACACCGATCAAGGAAATCCTCAAGGAAAACCCCGGCCTGAAGATCCGCACCAACTAGACACACCGAATCTCCCGAAAAGGGGCCTCGGACGCGAACTCTCGCGCCCATGGCCCCTTTTCGTATTCCGGGGTGATACCCCGACCCGCAGGTCCGAGCTGGCGCGTCTCGCTGAGCCGACATTCATCCCACCAATTTTCGGTAGGCAGCGGCGGATATCACGCATACAGTCCCGCAACCGGCCCGGCGCCAACGCCTCGGCCCTACCCGCACACGCTCAATCCGAAAGGTCCCCATGCGTAGAACCCGCGCCCGCCGTGCCGCGATGATCGGCACCGCGGCACTGCTTCTGGCCGCGCCGTGCGCGACCCTCGCGCAGGCCGAACCCGCCGCACCGGCACCCGCGCTGCCCGCGGACATGGTGACCGCGATCCAGCGCGATCTCGGACTCAGCCCCGACCAGTACCTCGACCGGGCTGAGACCGGACAGGAACTGGCGACGTTCACCGACACGCTCCGCGGCAAGTTCCCCACCGCCTTCGCCGGCGCCTGGCTCGATAAAGCCGGCACCCCGCAGGTCGGCCTCACCGACGCACCGGACAAGGCCGCCGCCCGCACCGCCGTGGAGGCCGCCGGCTTCAAGGTCAAGGACCAGTCGCGCAGCGAGAACACCCTGCGCGATCTGCTCGGCCAGGTCAACGGCTGGATTCAGCAACTGCCCGCACCGCTGTCCGGCCACGTCACCGGCGCGAAGGTCGACATCGCCAACAACGACATCGTGCTGGGCGTCCACGACATCGCCGGGGGCCAGGGCCTGCAGCTGCCCGACTTCCTCAACTTCGTACGCGTGGCCCAGGGACCGGCATCGAGCCCGTCCGACCTGCCCGGGCTCGGCTCACTCGGCTCACTCGGCTCGTCCGACCCGACCAAGCCCACGGAACCCACCACCAATCCCACCGACCCGGCCTCCACGATCGCCCTCGACCCCGTCAAGGGAGCCACCGTCGACAAGATGATCACGTTGAAGGCGAAGGTCACCCCCGCAGCAGCGGGCGGCACCGTCGTATTCGAGGACGACAAGAACACCTACCACGAAGAAGCAACGGTCGGCGCCGACGGCACCGCCACCCAGGAGTGGTACCCTAGCATCGCCGGCAAGGTGACCATCAAGGCCACCTTCTCCGGCCGCGACGGCGTCACCGGATCCACCACCACGCAACAGGTCACCGTCGCGGGCCCCCCTAAGCCCACCACCACCAAGCCCAAGCCGCCGGCCGCCAACGCCATCATGGGTGGCGATGTCTACGACGCCGTGGACGCCTCCGGCGGTTCCCGCAGGTGCACGCTCGGTTTCAATGGCACCGACGCCTCCGGCCACGCGGTGGTCATCTCCGCCGGACACTGCGACGCGAACCCCGACGCCGCGGGCACTGATGACGCCTCAATCGGACACGAGGTGGTCGACGGCGTTCGCGGCGATCGCTTCGGCACCTTCACCAAGGCGTCCCAGCGGCCACTCGACTACGCGGTGATCAAGATCGACGACGGCGTCGCCAAACGCTTCGAGAACAACTACGTTCGCGCCCCCGGCCAGGCCCCGGTAGCGATCACTGGCACCGCCGTACCCGTGGAAGGGATGCCGGTGTGCATGTCCGGCATGGTCACCGGCTACCACTGCGGCACGGTCGAATTCGTCGACATAATGAATATCCCCATCTTCCCGAGTCGTTTCACCGTGAGCATCTGTGGACTGAGCGGCGACAGCGGCGGCGCCGTGCTGTCCGGTACCAAGGCGCTGGGCATCACGGTCCGATCCAACAAGGCTGTCGAGGGGACGTGCGAATCCGCCACAGCACCCGAAGTGACCGCGACACCGATCACCAACATCCTCAGTGCCAACCCCGGCCTGAAGATCCGCACCAACTAGACACACAGAATCTCCCGAAAAGTGGCCTCGGACGCGAACTCTCGCGCCCGAGGCCCCTTGTCGGATTCCTGAGGTGACGCCCCGACCCGCAGGTCCGAAACGGCGCGCCGCCGAGCCCGCATTCATCCCATCAATTTTCGGTAGGCAGCGGCGGAAATCACGCATACAGTCCCGCAACCGGCCCGGCCCCGACGCCTCGGGTCGTACCCGCAACGCCCCCACATCCGAAAGGTCCCCATGCGTAGTACCCGCGCCCGCCGTGCCGCGATGATCGGCACCGCGGCACTGCTTCTGGTCGCGCCGTGCGTGGCCCTCGCCCAAGCCGAACCCACCGGACCGGCACCCGCGCTGCCCGCCGACATGGTGGCCGCCATCCAACGCGACCTCGGACTCAGCCCGGCCCAGTACCTCGACCAGGCGAAAGCCGGGCAGGACCTGGTGGCGTTCGCCGACACGCTGCGCGGCAAGTTCCCCACCGCCTTCGCCGGCGCCTGGCTCGATGCGGCCGGTACGCCGTTGGTCGGTCTGGCCGACGGGCCGGACAAGGCCGCCGCCCGCACCGCCGTCGAGGCCGCCGGCTACCAGGTCAAGGACCAGACGCGCAGCGAAAACGCCCTGCACGATCTGCTCGGCCAGCTCAACACCTGGATCCAGCAGCTCCCCGCACCGCTGGCCGGCCTCGTCAACGGCACCGCGATCGACCCCGCCGCCAACGACATCGCGCTGGAAGTAAAGGACACCGCCGCGGGCCAGGGCCTGCAACTGCCCGACTTCCTGGGCTTCGTCCGCGTGGCGAAGGGACCGGCCAGCTCGTCCGAACTGCCCGGGTTCGGCTCGCTCGGCTCGTCCGACCCGACCAAACCCACCACGGACCCGACCACGGACCCGGCCGCCACCACCGTCACCCTCAACCCCATCACCGGAGCCAAGGTCGGCACCGCCATCACACTGACCGCCACCGTCAACCCGGCGGCAGCCGGCGGCGAGATCGACTTCGCGGATGGCGACGACGTCCTCGGCACCGCACAGGTCGGCGCCAACGGCACCGCCACCCACCAGTGGACCCCCACCACCGCCGGTCAGCGCACCATCACCGCCATCTTCTCCGGCCGCGACGGCGTCCCCGGATCCACCACCACCGCGCAGGTCACCGTCGCTAAAGCCAACAGCAACACCGTTGCCTCCACGATCACCCTCGACCCCATCAAGGGAGCCACCGCCGACGGCAAGGCGATCGTGCTGAAGGCGAAGGTCACCCCCGCGGCAGCGGGCGGCACCGTCGTATTCGAGGACGACAAGAACACCTACCACGAAGAAGCACAGGTCGCCGCCGACGGCACCGCCACCCAGGAGTGGTACCCCAGCATCGCCGGCAAGGTGACCATCAAGGCCACCTTCTCCGGCCGCGACGGCATCACCGGATCCACCACCACCGCGCAGGTCACCGTCGCAGGCCCCCCCAAGCCGACCACGCCCCCGCCGCCGGCCCCCGACGCCATCCTCGGTGGCGACGTCTACGGCGTCGAGAACGAGAACGGGGGCCAGTTCAACTGCTCGTTCGGTTTCAACGGTACCGACGCGTCCGGCCACGCGGTGAACATCTCCGCCGGACACTGCGACACGGACGCAGCCGCTGCGGGCACTCTGTACGCCTCGATCGCATTCGAGGACTTCGGCGGCGTTCGCTTCGGCGATCGCTACGGCACCTTCGACAAGACAGTCATGGATGGCTTCGACTACTCGGTGATCAAGATCGACGACAACGTCGCCAAGCGCTTCGCGAACAACTACGTTCGCGCCCCCGGCTCGGACCCGGTAGCGATCACCGGCACCGCCGACCCCGTGGTCGGGGCTCCGGCATGCACGTCCGGAAAAACCACCGGCTACCTCTGCGGCAAAGTCACCAGCATCAACCAGCGTACTAAGCTCGGGTCGGCGACATTGAAAAACGCCTTCCGCACGAACATCTGCACGAATAAGGGCGACAGTGGTGGCCCCGTCCTGACCGGCACGAAGGCACTCGGCATCACGGCCGGCGGCAACGGGTGCCCCACGGGTGCCCCACGCAGCAACATCTCGTCACCGATCACGTCGATCCTCGCGGACAACCCCGGTCTGAAGGTCCGCACCAACTGATATGTAGGGAAGTTCGTCAAGAGGACAGGATGAGGCGCCGTCGGGGAGCGACCCCGACGGCGCCTCGGTGCTTCCTCTGGCGAGTCTGTGTGGTGAGCGTGTCAGTTGGCGACTCGCGGTCAGACGGGGGGGTCCCTCCCTGCACGAAGTGCTCGGGGGCATATGCGCGGGTTGGATACCGCAGGACGGGGTTTCGGCTGGATCGGGTTCCGCGTGTCTAGGATCGAGCGTCGGCCTGAAGGTCTGCTCATAGTTGGGTCGCGGGTCGATCCACGCGCTGCCACCACCGGACTCGGGGAGGAAGCAGATCAGGTGGGTCGCTCAGTCGTTCATGACCGCCAGGGACCAGCACCAGCCGGCGAGTTCTCGGGCGATCGCCACGTTCGCCACCGTCGGCCGCTTACGGCGTTCGAGGAAACTCACCCACCGGCCGTGCAGGCGGCGGTTGCCCTCGTCTCCACGGGCACGGGACGCGGCCGGTGCCAGATCCCACCGTCGGCGCATCACCGTCCCGACGTGATAGCGGGGCCGGTAGTGCCAGGCCGCTTCCACCAAGAGTCGGCGAACATGGGTGTTCCCGGCCTTGGTGATCGCGCCCTGCACCCGTGATGAACCGGAGGAATACTCCGAGGGAACCAACCCGACGAACGATCCGATCGCGAAAGCCGGTGAACCGGTTCCAGTCACCGATCTCGTGTGCCAACGCGAACCCGGTCAAGGTGCTCACACCGCGCAGGCATGACACCCGGCGCACCAGCGGGTGAACTCGCTGCCTGGTGCCGTTTCTTCGATCGCCGTGTCGAGGCGGCTGCGTCTGGCTTGCATCGTGAGTGCATGGTCGTAGTCGGCGTCGAACGCCATCCGGGTCGCTTGTGAGGTCAGCTGTGGTGCCGCTTCGGTGCGCAGCCACCGGTCATGCGCCCCGGCCGCGGCGGCACCGCCGTAGTAGACGATGCCGTGACGGAGCAGCAGCTTCGAGAGCCGATGCCGTGCCCGCATCAGGTCACCACAAGAAACCGCAGCTTCAACACTTCGCGGTCAACCTCTGAAATCGACACGGTCGTCGCAACTCCCACTGCTGGGTGTTGCGACGACCGCTAGAAGCTGCCCGTGGGTGTGACCGGGGCCGTTCGTGTCTCCTCGAAGCCGACGACGCGCGGGCGTCAGAAGGCCCGGCAGGACCGGATGTCGGAGGCCAGGATCGCCTTGGCGCCGATCTCGGCGAGCTGATCCATCACGTCGTTGCTGACCTTGCGCGGCACCAGTGCGCGGATCGCGACCCACGCCTCGTCGGCGAGCGGCGAGATCGTCGGCGACTCCAGGCCAGGGGTGATCCGCAGCGCCTCGTCGAGCAGTCCGCGCGGGCAGTCGTAGTCCAGCATCAGGTACTGCTGCGCGAAGACGACGCCCTGCACGCGGGCGATCAGCTGGTTGCGGGCCTTGTCGGTGCCGTCCGAGCCCTCGCGCTGGATCAGCACGCCCTCGGAGTCGCAGAGGGACTCGCCGAAGGCCACCAGGTTGTGCTGACGCAGCGTGCGGCCGGAGCCGACAACGTCGGCGATGGCGTCCGCGACGCCGAGCTGGATCGAGATCTCCACGGCGCCGTCCAGCCGGATGACAGTCGCCTCGATGCCGCGGGCGGCGAGGTCCCTGCGGACCAAGTTCGGGTAGGAGGTGGCGATCCGCAGGCCTGCCAGGTCGGCGGGCGACCAATTCTTGCCCGCGGGGGCCGCGTAGCGGAAGCTCGACCGACCGAAGCCGAGGGACAGGCGCTCGGAGACCGGGGCGCCGGAGTCGAGAGCGAGGTCACGACCGGTGATACCGAGATCGAGTTCGCCGGACCCGACGTAGATCGCGATGTCCTTGGGGCGGAGGAAGAAGAACTCGACCTGGTTCGCCGGGTCGAGGACGGTCAGGTCGCGGGAGTCGGTGCGGCGGCGATAGCCGGCCTCGTCGAGGATCTCGGCGGCGGACTCGGACAGCGAGCCCTTGTTCGGTACTGCGACGCGCAGCATGGGGGTGTTCCTTCCGGAGGTGGCGAGAGTATGGCCAGAGGACGTGCGGAGTCGGTGCGGAGCGCGACTCACAGATGTCGGTAGACGTCCTCGAGCTTGAGGCCACGGCCGACCATCAGCACCTGCACCCAATAGAGCAGCTGGGAGATCTCCTCGGACAGCGACTCGTCACTCTCGTGCTCGGCGGCGATCCACACCTCACCCGCCTCCTCGAGCACCTTCTTGCCCTGCGCATGGACGCCCGCGTCCAACGCGGCCACGGTGCCGGAGCCCTCGGGACGGGTGGCGGCACGGTCGGTCAGCTCGGCGAACAGCGAATCGAAGGTCTTCACGGGTCACGATTCTTTCACGGACGAGCCGGGGCTCCCCACCGCCCCGCCACAACCCGTCCTCGGTGTTGTTTCGAGCGACCTGCAAGCAGTCGCTACGGGTGATTCGAGCGACCTGCAAGCAGTCGCTACGGGTGATTCGAGCGACCTGCAAGCAGTCGCTACAGGGGATCAGAGATCCGGCAGGACCAGTTTCGGGGCGCTCGCGATGAGCGTTCGGGTGTACTCCTCCCGAGGCCGCTCGTACACCTCCTCGGTCGGTCCGCACTCCACGATCCGGCCCCGATGCATCACCGCGACCACGTCGCACACGTGCCGGACGACGGCCAGATCGTGCGAGACGAACAGCAAGGTCAGCCGGTACTCGTCGACCAGCCCTGCCAGCAGCTCCAGGACCTGAGCGCGCACCGAGACGTCGAGCGCGCTGACCGGCTCGTCCGCCACCAGGATCTTCGGCTTGGTGATCAGGGCGCGGGCGATCGAGATGCGCTGACGCTGACCGCCGGAGAACTGGTGCGGATACCGGTGCGCCATCGCCGGTTCGAGCCCGACGGCGGTGAGGATCTGGGTGACGGCCTCGGCCGAGCCCGCGCGCGAATCGAGCGGCTCGGCCACCACATCGCCGACCTTCATCCTCGGGTCGAGCGAACCCATCGGATCTTGGAAGACGATGGAGACATCGCGCCGGAACTGCCGCAACTCCCGTTCCCGCGCCCCGACGATCTCCTGCCCGTCGACCACGACCGAACCCGCGGTCGGCGTGTCGAGGGCACACAGCAACCGGATCAGCGTGGACTTGCCCGAACCCGATTCGCCGACCACGCCGAACCGCTGGCCGCGACCGATGTCGAACGACGCGTCGGCCAGCGCGTGCACCGGCTCCGCGCGACGCCACAGCGAGGACCGCGACCCCCGGTAGGTGCGGCTGAGCCCGCGCACGGACACGAGCGGCTCGGCCTGTTCGTTCGACACCGGCGCGGCGACCGTTGCCTCCCCCTGACCCGGCGCCGCGCGGGCCGCCACGGACCCCCCGAGCGTCGATCCGCTCAGGTCCGACGCCTCGAGCAGGGCGCGGGTGTAGGGGTGCTGCGGCGTACCGAACACCCGCTCGATCGGTCCGGACTCGAGGATCGACCCGTCCCGCATCACCAGCACCCGGTCACACAGCGCGGACACCACGGCCAGGTCGTGGGTGATGAACAGCAACGCGGTGTCGTGCTCGCGGACGGTGGTGTCGATCAGGTCGAGGACCTGCGCCTGCACGGTCACGTCGAGGGCGGTGGAGGGCTCGTCGCAGATCAGCACCCGCGGGCGGTTCGCCATCGCGATGGCGATCAGGACCCGCTGCCGCTGCCCACCGGACAGTTCGTGCGGATATGACCGCGCGATGCGCGCCGGGTCGGGAAGATTGACCGCGGCGAGCTGCGCCAGCGCCGCCTCCCGCCGGTCGCCGCGGCTCAGCGCGCCATCGTGCAGCTCGATCACCTCGGCGACCTGCCTGCCCACCTTCATCAACGGGTTCAGTGCCGTCATCGGCTCCTGGAAGACCATCCCCAGGTCGTCTCCCCGCAGGGTGGTGAGCAACCGCTCCGAAGCACCGACGAGATTCGCGTCGACCCCGTCGAGGGCGATCGAACCCGTCGCCGACAGCTGATCCGGCAGCAGCCCCATCAGGCTCAGCGCGGTCAGCGACTTGCCCGACCCGGATTCGCCGATCAGCCCCAGCCGCTCGCCCCGGTTCAGCGTGAACCCGATGCCGTTTAGCAGGGTGCGACCGGCCGCGCGGACGGTGAGATCCGAGACCTCGACCAGCGGGCCCGTCACTGTCGCACCGTCTTCGGGTCGAATCGGTCGCGAAGCCCGTCGCCGAGCAGGTTGAACCCGAGCACGGTCAGCGCGATCGCCAAGCCGGGCCACAACATCACCGCGGGCTGCAGGTACAGGTACGGCTGTGACTCCTGCAGCATCCGGCCCCACGACGGGGTCGGCGGCGGGGTCCCGAAGCCCAGATAGGACAGCGCGGCCTCGGCCAGCACCGCGATCGCGAAGGTCACCGACGCCTGCACGATCAGCGCGCTGGAGATGTTGGGCAACACGTGCCGCAGCGCGATCCGCAGTGGGCTCTTGCCTGCCGCCCGCGCCGCGAGCACGTAGTCCTTGGCCATCACCTGCCTGGTGCCGCCGCGGGCGACGCGCGCGAACGCGGGCGCAGTCCCGACACCGAGTGCGGTCATCGCCGTCACCGTCGATCCGCCCCAGACTGCGGCGAAGACGATGGCCAGCAGCAAGGCGGGGAATGCCAGGAGCACGTCGTTGCCACGCATCAGGATCTCGTCCGGCACACCGGGGCGCATCCCGGCTGCCACCCCGATCGGGATGCCGATCGACGCCGCGATGGCCACGGCCACGATGCCGACCAGCAGCGTCGTCCTGGCACCGACGAGGAGCGAGCTGAAGATGTCCCTGCCGAAATCGTCGGTGCCCAACCAGTGTTGTGCGCTCGGATGCAGCAGCCGCGCACCGGCGTCGACAACGGTCGGGTCGTAGGGCGTCCACACGAAGGAGAGCAGCGCGGCCAGCACCACCGCGGCGACCAGTCCGACCCCCAGGGTCAGCGTGCCCGACCACCGAACGCGTTTCACGCCGCGCTCCGCATCCGGGGATCGATCGCGGTGTAGAGCAGGTCCACCACAAGATTCAGCAGCAGCACCATCAACACCAGCACCATCACGATGGACTGCACCTCCGCCATGTCCCGCTGACTCACTTTGTCCAGCAACAGACTGCCGAGCCCGGGCACCACGAAGACCCGCTCGACGACCACCGCCCCGATCAACAGGGTGGCCAGCTGGAGACCGGCGACGGTGACCACCGGTACGGCGGCGTTGCGCAACCCGTGCCGCAGTAGCGCTCCCGTCCGGGTGAGCCCCTTGGCCCGCGCCGTCCGCAGGTAGTCCGCCCCCAGCTCGTCGAGCACGGCGGAACGGACGTACCGCGTCAGCACCGAGCCCTGCACGAGTCCCAGTGCCAGCGCGGGCAGCGTGAGGTAGCTGAGGAACCCGCCGATCCCCTCGATCGGTGCCTGCCAGCCGCTCGACGGCAACCAGCCAAGCTCGACCGCGAACACGGTGGCCAACAGCACGCCTGCCAAGAAGGCCGGGATCGCGATTCCCACCTGGCTGAGCCCACCGATGAGTACCCCGTCGGGGCGGCTGCGCCGGACCGCGGCCATGACCCCGAGCGGGATCGCGACGACCAGTGCGACCACCATGGCCGCACCGACCACCCAGAGCGTCACCTGCAGCCGATCGAAGATCTCCGGCCCGACCGGCTGCCTGGTCAGGTATGACTCGCCCATGTCGCCGTGCAGCATGCCCCACACCCAATTGCCATAGCGCACATGGGCAGGCGCGTCGAGGCCCATCGCGGCCCGCTCCCTGGCCACCTCCTCGGCCGAGGCCTGCACACCCAGTGCGATCCGCGCCGGATCGCCTGGGAGTACCGACAGCAACGCGAACACGAGCACCGATGCGAACGCGGCCGTGAGCGCGAAGATACCGAGCCGCCTGGCCAGCTGGATCGCCATCACACCGCCCTACCCGCGCCGCACCCGGGACAGGTCGAGCGCGAGGGAGGTCGCGTTCGCCGGGATCCCGGAGATGTCGGCGTCGGTCACAGCAAGGAGCGGAAAGAGGAAGAGCCAGTTCGCCGCCGCCTCGTCGGTGATCGTCCGCGCCACCATCCGCATCTTCTCGACGTAGCCGGCCTCGTCCGCCGTGTCGGCCTCCGCGATCAGCCGGGTGACGTCGGGGTTGCGATAGCCCCAGTAGTACCCGGGGTTGCCGAAGGTGACGATGTCCCGCGGCTCGGCGTGCTGGATCACCGACATCTGGTAGTCGTGCCTGCCGAACACGGAATCGAGCCAGACCGCGGGGAACTCGACCGGGTTGGTCTTCACGGAGAAACCGACCTGCTGCAGTTGCGAGCTCACCACCTGCGCGGCGGCAGTGGCATAGGGCAGGTTCGGCACGTCGAACCGCACCGTGGGATTCGGGGTGCCCGCCTCGGCCAGCAACTCGCGTGCCCGCTGCGGATCGAACGGGTACACGCCGGTGAGATCCTCGTACCAGGGGTCGGTGGGCGGCACCATAGATCCGATGAGATCGCCGTAGCCCGCGTACGCGGTGTCCCGCACCGCCTTTCGATCGACGGCATACATCACCGCCCGGCGTACCCGAATGTCGTCGAACGGCGCGACGGCCCCGTTCATCGAGAGGGTGACCTCCCCGTTGGTGCCGCCCTCGACGACCCGGAACCGTGGATCCGCACTGAACTGCCCGAGCAGTTGCGGGGCCCCGAGGCCGTAGATCGCATCCACCCCGCCACTGAGCATCGCGTTCGCCTGCGCGGTGGCATCGGCAAAGTACTTCAGCCGCACCGTCTTCATGGCCGGTTGTGCGCCCCAATAGCGGGGGTTGGCCGCGAGCACCAGCTCCGAGCCCGGGTTCCAGCGCGCCACGGTGAACGGGCCGGTTCCGATCGCGGTGGTGGCCAGCTGGGTGACGCCGCGTGGGGTGAACATGGCGCCGACGGGACCGGTCATGGCGAACAGCCACGCGCTGCTCGGCGCCCGCAGGATCACCCGCGCCAGATGCGGCGACGGTGTCTCCACCCGATCCACCACCGCCATCAGTGCAGGCGAGTTCGCGGTCCACTCGGTCTTGACCCGGTCGAGGCTGAACCTGACGTCCTCGGAGGTGAAGGCCTCACCGTTGGAGAATGTGGCGTCTTCGCGCAACACGAACTCGTAGACGGTCCGGTCCGGGCTGATCGTCCACGAGGAGGCCAGCAGCGGAACGATCGCACCGTGGTCGTCGAGCCGGACCAGCCCCTCGTACACGTTGTCCAGCAACGCCTGCGGGATCGCCGCGCCCGCAGTGCGGGTGAAGTCGAGGTTGTCCGGTTTCGCGGTGAGTGCGACGGTGAACGTATCCGGTCCGCCCGCGCTCGACAGGCCCGCGCCTGCCGAGCAGGACGCCAGCACAGCGATGATCACGGTCGACGCGGCCACCCCGCGTAGGAGCCGACCGGTCCACCGAGGCGTCATGCCAGGAATCCTGCCACGGCCGGGCTCAGGCGTGGACGGTCCGCCACGCCGCGGCGAACCCCGATTCCCCTATCCCCTCGAGACTCTCCCGGTGCACCCGACGCGGGCCGATCGGCACCGCGACCTCGCACGGCACCACCAGAACCGCGCAGCCTGCCGCCTCCGCCGCCGCCGAACCGGTCGGCGAATCCTCGACGGCCAGGCAGTGCTCGGGGGCGATGCCGAGCAGCTCCGCAGCGCGCAGATACGGATCCGGCTCGGGCTTGCCGAACGGAACCTCGTCACCGCAGACGGTGACGTCGAAGTGCTCGCGCCCCAACGTATCCAGCGCCTGTTCGGCCAGCACCCGCTCGGTGTTGGTCACCAGCGCGGTGCGCAGCCCGATCTCCCGCGCCGTGCGCAAGGCCTCCTGCGCACCCGGCCGCCACGGGATGCCGAGCGAGAACAGCTCGGTCACACGGCCGTTCATCCACGCCGCGGCGTCCGCGAGGGCCGCGGGCGTCGGGTCGAGTTCGAGCGCACCGAAGATCGTCGCCAGCGCGTCGGGGCCGGAGGCGCCGATGATGGCGTGCCGCGTGCTCGCCGTCATCACCCCGCCCAGTTCGGCGGCGAGCTCGTGCATGGCGACGTCCCAGAGCTTCTCGGAGTCGAGCAGTGTGCCGTCCATGTCCCAGAGCACGGCCTTGAGATCGGGACCCGACACCGACATCGACGCCTCGAACATCGAGGCCTCAGACATTGAAGTACTTGGCCTCGGGGTGGTGCAGCACGAACGCGTCGGTCGACTGCTCGGGATGCAGCTGCAACTCCTCGGACAGCACCACACCGATCCGCTCCGGCTCGAGCAGGGCAACCATCTTGGCGCGGTCCTCGAGGTCGGGGCAGGCGCCGTAGCCGAACGAGTACCGCGCGCCCCGGTAAGCGAGCTTGAAGTACTCCTCGACGTCGTCGGGATCCTGCTCGGCGAGGTTGTGACCGCCCGCCAACACCAGCTCCTCGCGGACGCGGCGGTGCCAGTACTCGGCGAGTGCCTCGGTGAGCTGCACGCCGATGCCGTGCACCTCCAGGTAGTCCCGGTACGAGTTCGCGGCGAACAGTTCGTTCGCGAAGTCCGCGATCGGCTGACCCATCGTCACCAGGTTCAGCGGCAGCACGTCGACCTGGCCGGTGCGCCGTGCCTCCTCGCGCGAGCGCACGAAGTCCGCGATGCACAGGAACCGGTCCCGGTGCTGACGCGGGAAGGTGAACCGGAACCGTTCCGGCGCATCGGGAGTCGGTTCGGTGAGCACGACCACGTCGTCACCCTCGGAGACGGCCGGGAAGTAGCCGTACACCACCGCGGCGTGCGCGAGGATGCCGTCGGTGCTGAGCCGGTCCAGCCAGTACCGCAGCCGCGGCCTGCCCTCGGTCTCCACCAGCTCCTCGTAAGTCGGCCCGTCACCGGCCCGCTGCCCGCGCAGGCCCCACTGGCCCAGGAACAGCGCCCGCTCGTCGAGCAGTCCGGAGTAGTCCGCCAGCGAGATGCCCTTGACGATGCGGCTGCCCCAGAACGGCGGCGTCGGGACCCCGATGTCGGTGGCGACATCGGACCGTTCCGGCACCTCGACCGGGACCTCGGCGGCCTTGCGCGCCTCGGCGATTCGCTTGGACCGCTCGTGCCGCGCCTTGCGTTCCGCGGCCTTCTCCTTGGCGGCCAGCGCCTCCGGGCTGTCCGGGTCCGGTCCCCCGCCGCGCTTGGTGGTCATGATGGTGTCCATCAGCCGCAGGCCCTCGAAGGCGTCGCGCGCGTAGGACACCTCACCCTCGTAGATGTCGGCGAGATCGTTCTCGACGTAGGTCCGCGTCAGTGCCGCGCCGCCGAGCAGGACCGGGAACTGCTCGGAGACGCCCTTGGCGTTGAGCTCCTGCAGGTTCTCCTTCATCACCACGGTCGACTTCACCAGCAGCCCGGACATGCCGATCACGTCGGCCTTCTTGTCGATCGCCGCGTCGAGAATGGTCGCGATCGGCTGCTTGATGCCGAGGTTGACCACCTCGTAGCCGTTGTTGCTGAGGATGATGTCGACCAGGTTCTTGCCGATGTCGTGCACGTCGCCCTTGACGGTGGCGAGCACGATCCGGCCCTTGCCGTCCTCGTCGGTGGCCTCCATGTGCGGCTCGAGGTATGCGACGGCCGCCTTCATCACCTCGGCGGACTGCAGCACGAACGGCAGCTGCATCTGTCCGGAACCGAACAGCTCGCCAACGGTCTTCATGCCGTTCAGCAGCGTCTCGTTGATGATCGCCAGTGGAGGCTTCTCGGTCATCGCCTCGTCGAGGTCGGCCTCGAGTCCGTTGCGCTCGCCGTCGACGATGCGCCGCTCGAGCCGCTCGAACAACGGCAGACCGGCGAGCTCCTGCGCCCGGGTCTCGCGGGCCGAGGCCGCGGACACGCCCTCGAACAGCTCCATCAGCTTCTGCAGCGGGTCGTAGCCCTCGCTTCGGCGGTCGTAGACCAGGTCCAGCGCCACCGTGCGCTGCTCCTCCGGGATCCGCGCCATCGGCAGGATCTTGGATGCGTGCACGATCGCGGTGTCCAGGCCCGCCTCCGTGCACTCGTGCAGGAAGACCGAGTTGAGGACCTGCCGGGCGGCGGCGTTGAGTCCGAACGAGATGTTCGAGATGCCGAGGGTGAAGTGGAGGCGGGGGTGAGCCGCCTTCAGCTGTCGGATCGCCTCGATCGTCTCGATACCGTCCTTACGCACCTCCTCCTGACCGGTGGAGATCGGGAAGGTGAGCGCATCGATGATGATGTCGGACTCGGCGAGTCCCCAGTTGACGGTGATGTCCTCGATCAGCCGCTCCGCGATCCGCACCTTGTGCTCGGCGGTGCGCGCCTGACCCTCCTCGTCGATGGTCAACGCGACGACGGCTGCGCCGTGCTCCTTGACCAGCCGCATGATCTTCTGGAACCGCGAATCCGGCCCGTCGCCGTCCTCGTAGTTCACCGAGTTGACCGCGGACCGCCCACCCAGGTGCTCGAGGCCGGCCTGGATCACATCCGGTTCCGTCGAGTCGATCATGATCGGCAGCGTCGAGGCGGTCGCGAGCCTGCTCGCGAGTTCGGTCATGTCGGCGGCGCCGTCGCGCCCGACGTAGTCGACGTTGAGATCGAGCATGTGCGCACCGTCGCGGGTCTGGTCCTTCGCGATGTCGATGCACCGATCGAAGTCACCGGAGATCATCGCATCGCGGAATGCCTTGGAACCGTTGGAGTTCGTGCGCTCGCCGATCACCAGGATGCTGGCGTCCTGCTCGAACGGGACCGCGGCGTACAGCGAGGACGTACCCGGCTCGGGAACCGGCGTGCGCTTGGCCTTCTCGACCAGTCGCACCGCATCGGCGACCTGACGGATGTGGTCGGGCGTGGTGCCACAGCAACCGCCGACCATGCCGAGCCCGAATTCCGACACGAAGCCGCTGAGGGCCTCAGCCAGTTCCGGTGCGGTGAGAGGGTATTCGGCGCCGTTCGCGCCCAGCACCGGGAGTCCGGCATTCGGCATCACCGACACCGGCAGCGTCGAGTGCTTGGACAGGTGCCGCAGGTGCTCGCTCATCTCCGCGGGCCCGGTCGCGCAGTTGAGGCCGATCATGTCGATGCCGAGCGGCTCGAGCGCGGTCAGCGCGGCGCCGATCTCGCTGCCGAGCAACATCGTTCCCGTGGTTTCGACGGTGACGTGGGTGATGATCGGAATCCGGCGTCCGAGCTTCTCCATGGCGTGCTGGCTACCGATGATCGCGGCCTTGACCTGCAGCAGGTCCTGGCAGGTCTCGACCAGGATGGCGTCGGCACCCGCCTCGA
Source organism: Rhodococcus sp. NPDC055112 (assembly GCF_053607505.1). Lineage (NCBI taxonomy): Bacteria > Bacillati > Actinomycetota > Actinomycetes > Mycobacteriales > Nocardiaceae > Rhodococcus > Rhodococcus sp. NPDC055112. The sequence goes on along the minus strand of NZ_JBSGTR010000033.1, from coordinate 12,237 downwards.
TCATGCCGAGTGCGGATTCGGTGTAGGCGTCGCGGAGCACCGCGAACGGCGCGTGCCCGAGGGTGGGGAGCTTGGTGCCGGGTCCCATCGACCCGAGCACGAAACGCGCCATGCCGTCCCGGCCGGGGCCCATCTCGTCGGCGACCTCGCGGGCGATGCGGGTGCCGCGCTCGGAGAGATCGCGAATCCGGTGCGAGATGTCATAGTCGGCGAGGTTGGGCAGGTTGCAGCCGAAGGTGTTGGTCTCGACGGCGTCGGCGCCGGACTCGAAGTAGGCCCGGTGGATGTCCGCGAGCACGTCGGGACGGGTTTCGTTCAGGATCTCGTTGCAGCCCTCGAGGCCGAGGAAGTCGTCGAGAGTGAGGTCCGCGTCCTGCAGCATGGTTCCCATCGCACCGTCGCCGATGACAACGCGCTGTGACAGCGCATCCAACAGGGCGGAGTGAAATGGGGCAGACATGCCGTCCAGAGTAGTGGGCCCCCTGAAGGACCCTGGTCGTAGGCTGGTCGGGTGAGTCCAAGTGAACCCGATGTCACGTCCGAGCACGACGCGCCCGCGCTGCGTGACCCCATCCTGGTCGCCGCCTTCGAGGGGTGGAACGACGCGGGCGATGCCGCGAGTGGCGCGGTCGAGCACCTGGAACTCATCTGGGACGCACGACCACTGGCAGAGCTCGACTCCGAGGACTATTACGACTACCAGGTCAATCGTCCGACGGTCCGCCAGGTCGACGGGGTCACCCGCGAGATCGAGTGGCCCGCCACCCGGGTCTCGGTGTGCTCGCCGCCCGGCAGCGAGCGGGACGTGCTGATCCTGCGCGGCATCGAGCCGAACATGCGCTGGCGCAGTTTCTGCGACGACCTGCTCGAGATCATCGAGGACCTCGGCGTCACCACCGTGGTCATCCTCGGCGCCCTGCTCGCCGACACCCCGCACACCCGGCCGGTACCGGTGACCGGCACCGCGTACAGCACGGAGTCGGCCGAGCGGTTCAACCTGGAACAGACCCGGTACGAGGGTCCGACCGGGATCACCGGGGTGCTCCAGGACGAATGCGTCAAGGCCGGGGTGCCCGCGATCTCGTTCTGGGCCGCCGTCCCCCACTACGTGTCGCAGCCCCCGAACCCGAAGGCCACCGTCGCGCTCCTGCAGCGGGTGGAGGAGGTGCTCGACGTGGAGGTGCCGCTCGGCGAGTTGCCTGCGCAGGCCGAGGACTGGGAGCAGTCGGTCACCGAGATGACCAAGGACGACGAGGAGATCACCGAGTACGTGCGCTCGCTGGAGGAGCGCGGGGACGCGGAGGTCGACATCTCGGAGGTCATCTCCAAGATCGACGGCGACGCCATCGCGGCGGAGTTCGAGCGCTACCTGCGCAGGCGCGGACCGGGCAGCTTCGGCGGTCTGTGAGATTCGTCTCTCCCGGTCGGCGGGAGCCTTTTCGACAGGACCGGCCCCGCCCGCGGGGTCGGTCCTGCCAGATCACAGGCCTGTGATTCATGTCCTGACATGTGGCCCGTCGGGCCGGTGAGTTCTTCCTGATTCCCACGTAACCTCTGCGCAGCCACTTCGTCACCGAAGCGCAGCACCCTCGAATCCATGACGAGCACACGGCGGTTCCTGCGCAGCGTGGACAGGTGCACCGGCGGGGCCGTCACGGACCTCGGACAGGTGGTGCTCTGATGCGACGACTGGTTGTGATCGGCAACGGAATGGCCGGTGCCCGCACGGTGGAGGAGATCCTCGCCAGGGGCGGCCGCGACCAGTTCGACATCACGATGATCGGCGACGAGCCGTACGGCAACTACAACCGGATCATGCTCTCGCACGTGCTGGCGGGCGAGTCCAGCACAGACGACGAGGACCTGATCCTCAACCCGATGAGCTGGTACCGGGAGAACGGCGTGACGCTGTACGCCGGCGATCGCGCCATCCGGCTCGACCGCTTCGTGAAGACCGTGACCTGTGAGAGCGACCGCGAGGTCGGCTACGACGTGCTGATCGTGGCGACCGGAAGCAACACCTTCTTCCCGAACATGGACGGCCTGCGCGAGGCCGACGGACGGCTCGCGCGGGGCGTGTTCGGATTCCGCACCATCGCCGACACGAACGGCATGCTGCAGATGGCACAGGCCGAGGACGACGTCTCCGCGGTGGTCATCGGCGGCGGTCTGCTCGGGCTCGAGGCGGCATACGGTCTGCGCACCCAGGGGCTGACGGTGAACGTCGTCCACTCCCCCGGCCACCTGATGAACCAGCAGCTCGACGAGCGCGGCGGATCGGTGCTGCGCGCCAAGATCGAGGCGCTGGGCGTTGGTGTGCACACCTCGGTCAGGACCGACGCGGTGCTGCGGGACGAGCAGGGGCGGGTGACCGGTGTCGCCTTCACCGACGGCAGCTCCCTCGCGGCCGACATGGTCGTCGTCACCGCCGGAATCCGTCCGAACACCGAGCTGGCCCGCGCGGGCGGTCTGGTGATCGAACGCGGCATCGTCGTCGACGACCAGATGCGCTGCGAGGACGAGGGTTCGGTGTACGCGGTCGGCGAGTGCGCACAGCATCGCGGCGAGCTGTACGGGCTGGTCGCCCCGGTGTGGGAGCAGGCCGTGGTGCTGGCCGAGCACCTCACCGGCGCGAATCCCGAAGCCGCCTATGAGGGTTCGCGGTCGACCACCAAGCTGAAGGTCGCCGGGGTCGACGTCGCGGCGATGGGTGTCAAGGGCCCCGAACTCGACGACGACGAGTTCCTCCAGTTCTACGATTCGCGCAACGGCACCTACAAGAACGTCGTGGTGCGCGACGGCAAGCTGATCGGCGCGACCCTGATGGGTGAGGTCGGCAAGGCCGGGATGCTGACCCAGGCCTTCGACGGCAAGATCGAGCTTCCCGAGGACCGCCTCAGCCTGCTGTTCGACCTCGCCGACGGCGGCGCCGCGACCAGCGCGGCCGACCTGCCGGACGACACCCAGGTCTGCAACTGCAACGGGGTCAGCAAGGGCGACATCGTGTCCTGCGTGCACGCGGGCGCGTCCTCGCTGGGCGAGGTGATCGCGAAGACCCGGGCAGGAAAGGGCTGTGGCTCCTGCAAGGGGCTCGTGGCCGACATCGTCGCCTGTGCGGCGGGCGGCGCCCTGGTACCGGATCCGTCCGCCGACTGGTACGTCCCCTGCATCCCGATGACCAAGGCCGAGTTGATCACCGCGATCCGGGAGCAGGACCTGCGCGCGGTGTCCCAGGTGTTCACGGCGCTCGCCGCCGACGGGGCCGAGGATGCGGGGTCCAAGATGCCGCTGGCCTCGCTGCTGCGCACCATCTGGGGACCGGACTGGGTCGACGAGCGCGGCGCGCTGTTCATCAACGACCGGGTGCACGCGAACATCCAGCGGGACGGCACCTTCTCGGTGGTGCCGCAGATGAAGGGCGGGGTGACCACCCCTGACCAACTGCGCCGCATCGCCGACGTCGCCGACAAGTACCGGGTGCCGTTGGTGAAGGTGACCGGCGGCCAGCGCATCGACCTGCTCGGGATCCGCAAGGAGGACCTGCCCAAGGTGTGGGGCGATCTGGACATGCCGTCGGGCTACGCCTACGGCAAGAGCATGCGCACGGTGAAAACCTGTGTCGGCAGCGACTTCTGTCGGTACGGTCTCGGCGATTCGACCGCGTTGGGGATCGCGCTCGAGGACCGGTTCCAGGGGCTCGAGACGCCCGCCAAGCTCAAGCTGGCGGTCGCGGGATGCCCCCGGAACTGCTCCGAGGCGCTGTGCAAGGACTTCGGAGTGGTGTCGGTGGGCGAGGACCGGTGGGAGATCTATGTCGGCGGCGCGGCCGGGGCCCACATCCGCAAGGGTGATCTGCTCGCGACCGTCGAATCGTCGGACGCGGTGCTCGAAGTGGCCGGCCGCTTCATCCAGTACTACCGCGAGGACGCGAAGTGGCTGGAACGCACATATTCCTGGGTTCCACGGGTGGGACTGGAACACTTGCAGGCCATACTGATCCGCGACGAGGAAGGGGCCGTGGCCGGGTTGGACGAGCGCATGGCGATCGCGGTCGCGGGGTACCGCGACCCGTGGCAGGAACGCACCCAACCGAAGTCCCCTGCACAGTTCGTGCCGTCGCTTCCTCTGCTCCCGCTCCCCCAGGTGCCGGTCCGATGACCGCGCTGCGCACGCCGAAGCGCCCCGAGGGCGCGACGCCGACGACGCTCGGAGCGGTCACCGACCTGACTCCTGGCGAGGGCAGGGCGTACGCCGTCCGTGGAATCCAGCTGGCGGTGTTCCTGTTGTCGGACGGCACGATCCGCGCGATGGACGCGGTGTGCCCGCACAAGGGCGGCCCGCTCGCCGACGGCCAGATCGACGGCGGCGGCGTGATGTGTCCGCTGCACCAGTACGCGTTCTCCTTCGACACGGGCGCGTGCACCTCGGAGGGCGTCGGTGCGGCGCAGACCTACGCGGCCAGGGTCGTCGACGGAATGGTGATGGTCGACATCTAGGCACCTGGCACAGAAGACGCAGCTCAACCAGTGGGGCCCAGCCGGCGGCCGGGCCCGAAGATCCTCGGAGAGGTACCGATGCCAAGCTCAACCAAGCCCGGCAGCACAACCGGAGTCGCGGGAACCGATCTCGCCGATTCTCTGCTCAAGTTCGGCAGACACTTCCAGCGCGGCGAGGCCTCCGAGGACCTGCGCACGCTGCACCAGATCGGCGGCCGTTCGTCGGACGACTTCTACCGCGATCGGATGTCCTACGACAAGGTGGTCCGGTCGACGCACGGCGTGAACTGCACCGGTTCCTGCTCATGGAAGATCTACGTCAAGGACGGGATCATCACCTGGGAGGCCCAGCAGACCGACTACCCGTCGATCGGCCCTGACAAGCCCGAGTACGAGCCGCGCGGCTGCCCCCGCGGCGCCTCGTTCTCCTGGTACACCTACTCGCCCGCGCGGGTCCGCTACCCGTACGTGCGCGGTGTGCTGCTCGAGATGTACCGCGATGCCAAGGAACGCCTCAAGGATCCCGTGCTCGCGTGGGAGGACATCGCGTCCGACCCCGAGAAATCCAAGCGCTACAAGTCCGCCCGCGGCAAGGGCGGATTCGTCCGCGCCGAGTGGTGGGAGGCCGCCGAGATCGTGGCGGCCGCGCACGTGCACACCATCAAGAAGTACGGTCCCGACCGCGTCGCCGGGTTCTCACCGATCCCGGCCATGTCGATGGTCAGTCACGCGGTCGGCACCCGCTTCATCTCGCTGATCGGCGGCGCGATGCTGTCCTTCTACGACTGGTACGCCGACCTTCCCGAGGCCTCGCCGCAGGTGTTCGGCGACCAGACCGACGTGCCCGAATCGGCCGACTGGTTCGACGCCGGCTACCTGATCATGTGGGGCTCGAACGTCCCGGTCACCCGAACCCCTGACGCGCACTACATGACCGAGGCCCGCTACCGCGGCCAGAAGGTCGTCGTGGTCTCGCCCGATTACGCCGACAACACCAAGTTCGCGGACCAGTGGCTGCCGGCACGCCCCGGCACCGACGGCGCCCTCGCCATGGCGATGGGGCACGTGATCCTCAAGGAGTTCTTCGTCGAGAAGAACACCGAACGGTTCACCGACTACGTCAAGAAGTACACCGACCTGCCGTACCTGATCACGCTGGACGAGCGCGGCGACGGGTACGTGCCCGGAAAGTTCCTCACCGCAGCCGATCTCGGTGACACCGCCGAGGGCGCCGAGCACAAGACGGTGCTGCTCAACGCGGAGACCGGTGAGACGGTCGTACCGGGCGGCTCCCTCGGCCACCGGTTCACCGAATCCGGCAAGGGCAAGTGGAACCTCGACCTGCACGGCGTCGACCCGCTGATGACCATGCACGAGGACGAGGGGATGGCGGCCAACGCCGTCGCCGTGGACTTCCCGCGCTACGACACCTCGACCCCCGGGGTGCTGCGCCGCGGTGTACCCACCCGGATGGTGGCGGGCAGGCGCGTGACCACCGTGTTCGACCTCATGCTCGCCCAGTACGGCGTCGGACGCCGCGACCTGCCGGGCAACTGGCCGACCGGCTACGACGACACCGAGGAGCCGTACACCCCCGCATGGCAGGAGGGCATCACCGGCGTCTCGGCGGCCGCCGCCGCGCGCGTCGCCCGCGAGTTCGCCGACAACGCCGACCGGTCCGGCGGCCGCTCGATGATCCTGATGGGCGCCGGCACCAACCACTGGTTCCACTCCGACCAGATCTACCGCTCCTTCCTCACCCTGACCATGCTCACGGGCTGCCAGGGCGTCAACGGCGGCGGCTGGGCCCACTACGTCGGGCAGGAGAAGTGCCGCCCGGTCACCGGTTGGGCGACACTCGCATTCGGCTCGGACTGGTCAAGGCCCGCCCGGCAGATGCAGGGCACGATCTTCTGGTACCTGGCCACCGACCAGTGGCGCTACGACCCCTTCACCGCCGAGGTGATGTCCTCGCCGCTGGCGAACGGCACGTTCGCGGGCCGCACGGCGGCGGACAACATCGCGCTCGCCACCCGCCTCGGCTGGATGCCGAGCTACCCGACCTTCAACCGCAACCCCCTCGACCTGGCGGACGAGGCGGACCGGTTGGGCAAGAACGCCGCCGAGCACGTGGTGGACGGACTCAAGACCGGTCACCTGCAGTTCGCCGTCGAGGATCCGGACGCGCCAGAGAACTTCCCGCGCTGTCTGACGGTGTGGCGCTCGAACCTGCTCGGCTCGTCCGCGAAGGGCAACGAGTACTTCCTCAAGCACCTGCTCGGCGCCGATTCGAACCTCAATGCCCGTGACTCCGAGGGGATCCGGCCCGAGGAGCTGATCTGGCGGGACGAGGCCCCCGCAGGCAAACTCGACCTGCTCACCACGCTGGACTTCCGGATGACGAGCACCACGCTGTTCTCCGACGTCGTGCTGCCCGCCGCCACCTGGTACGAGAAGCACGACCTGTCCAGCACGGACATGCACCCGTTCGTGCACGCCTTCTCCCCCGCCATCTCCCCGCCGTGGGAGACCAAGACCGACTTCGAGGCGTTCCACCGCATCGCCCGCGGCTTCAGCTGGCTGGCCGAGAAGCACCTCGGCACCCGGCGCGACATCGTCGCGATGCCGCTGATCCACGACACCAACGACGCGACCGCTCAGCCCGGCGGCCGGGTGCTGGATTGGAAACGCGGCGAGTGCGAGCCGATCCCGGGCAAGACGATGCCGAAGCTCGTGGTCGTGGAGCGGGATTACTCGGCGATAGCGGAGAAGCTCAGTGCGCTCGGCCCGCTGGTGGAGGAGCTCGGCCTCACGACCAAGGGAGTCACCACGTACCCGACCGAGGAGGTCGAGTACCTGCGCGGTGTGAACGGAACGGTCCAGAGCGGCGTCGCGGCGGGGCGTCCCTCCCTGGCCAAGGACAAGCACGCCTGCGAGGCGATCCTCGCGCTGTCGGGCACCACCAACGGACGGCTCGCCACCCAGGGCTTCGAGCACCTGCAGGAGCGCACCGGGACCGAGCTGGTCGACCTGGCCGCCGAGAACGAGGGCACCCGAATCCGTTTCGCGGACACCCAGGCCAGGCCGGTGCCGGTGATCACCTCGCCGGAATGGTCGGGGTCGGAGACCGGCGGCAGGCGGTACTCGCCGTTCACCATCAACACCGAGCGGCTCAAGCCATGGCACACCCTCACCGGCAGGCAGCACTTCTACCTCGACCACGACTGGATGGCCGAGCTCGGTGAGCAGCTGCCGATCTTCCGTCCGCCGCTCGACATGACGGCGCTGTTCAGCGAGCCCGCGGTGGGCGAAACCCACGGAAACGGGGTCGGCGGCACCGTCACCGTCCGGTACCTCACCCCGCACTCGAAGTGGTCGATCCACTCGGCGTACCAGGACAACCTGCACATGCTGACGCTCTCGCGCGGCGGCCAGTCCATCTGGATGTCCGACGTGGATGCCGCCAAGATCGGTGTGGCGGACAACGACTGGATCGAGGCGAGCAACAGGAACGGCATCGTCGTCGCCCGCGCCATCGTCAGCCACCGGATGCCGGAGGGCACCGTCTTCATGTACCACGCCCAGGACCGCGCGGTGGACGTGCCGCGCACCGAGCGCACCGGAAAACGCGGCGGCATCCACAACGCGTTGACCCGGCTGATGATCAAACCCTCGCACCTGATCGGCGGCTACGCCCAGCAGTCCTTCGCGATGAACTACCACGGCCCGACCGGCAATCAGCGCGACGAGGTCACCACGATCCGCCGCCGCGACCAGGAAGTGACGTACTGATGAGAGTTATGGCGCAGATGGCCATGGTCATGAACCTGGACAAGTGCATCGGCTGCCACACCTGCAGCGTCACGTGTAAGCAGGCGTGGACCAACCGCGGCGGCGTCGAGTACGCCTGGTTCAACAATGTGGAAACCCGTCCGGGTCAGGGCTATCCGAGGCAGTACCAGGATCAGGAGAAGTGGAAGGGCGGCTGGACGCTCAACAAGCGCGGCAAGCTGACGCTGCGAACCGGCTCCCGGCTCAAGCGCCTGCTCAACATCTTCGCCAATCCCGACCTGCCGACGGTCTCGGACTACTACGAGCCGTGGACCTACGACTACGAGAACCTGCTGGCCTCGCCCGCGATCGACACGGTCCCGGTCGCACGCCCGAAGTCGCTGCTGACCGGCCAGGACACCAAGGTGACCTGGGGCGCCAACTGGGACGACGACCTCGGTAGCGGACCCGAGCAGGTCGGCAAGGATCCGTTGCTGGCCAAGGTGTCCGACAAGGTCAAGCTCGAGTTCGAGCAGACCTTCATGTTCTATCTGCCCCGCATCTGCGAGCACTGCCTGAACCCGGCCTGCGCGGCGTCGTGCCCGTCCGGAGCGATCTACAAGCGCTCCGAGGACGGCATCGTGCTCGTCGACCAGGACAAGTGCCGCGGCTGGCGCCAGTGCGTCACCGGCTGCCCCTACAAGAAGATCTACTTCAACCACAAGACCGGCAAGGCCGAGAAGTGCACGTTCTGCTACCCCAGGATCGAGGTCGGCATCCCGACCATCTGTTCGGAGACGTGCGTCGGCAGGCTGCGGTACATCGGCGTGATGCTCTACGACGCCGACGCCGTGCTGGAGGCCGCGTCGGTCACCGATGACAAGGATCTCTACCCGTCGCAGCTGGGTGTGTTCCTCAACCCGCACGACCCGAGGGTGGTCGCCGAGGCCGAGCGCGCCGGCATCTCCGCCGAGTTCATCGAGGCCGCGCAGAACTCCCCGGTGTACAAGCTGATCGTCGACTATCAGGTCGCGCTGCCGCTGCATCCGGAATACCGCACCATGCCGATGGTCTGGTACATCCCGCCGCTCTCGCCGATGGTCGAGGCCCTCTCGGACACCGGCCACGACGGCGAGGAGGCCGACAACCTGTTCGGCGCCATCGACTCGCTCCGCATCCCGGTCGAGTACCTCGCCGAACTCTTCACGGCGGGCGAGATCGGGCCCGTGCGTGCCTCCCTGCAGCGTTTGGCGGCGATGCGCGCGCACATGCGCCGGGTCAACCTGGGCGAGCCGACGCGGCCCGAGGTCGCGAACGCGGTCCGGTTGACCGAGACCGAGCTGGAGTCGATGTACCGACTGCTCGCCATCGCGAAGTACGAGGACAGGTACGTCATCCCGAACGGGGCCGGCTCCGATGCCCACCGGCTCGACGCGCTCGCCACCGGGTGCAGCCTCGAGGGCGACGGCGGGCCGGGCATGACCGCGTTCGACGTGATGGCCGACAAGTTCCATCTCACCGAGCAGGCCGTCGACACCAATTCCGATGCGGCACCGGACAACAAGGCCGGCCGGATCAACCTGCTCAACTGGGACGGCAAGAGCACCGCGGGCCTGATCCCGGCCGCGGCCGCCTCCAACCGGGACGGCGCCTGATGGTCGCGCTCGGATTGCGCCGCAAGGTGTCCAACAGGTTCCGGCCGGGGGCGGAGGCAACCCTGTCCGAGCGGGACCAGCGGGTCGTGTGGCGGATCGCCGCCCTCCTGCTGGACTACCCGACGGAGCAGACGCTTGCGATGCTCGGCGACCTGCGCGCCGCGGCCGAGACGGTGCCGGGAAGGCCTGGCGCGGACCTGGTTGCGTGCGTGGACTTCATGCAGCGCACGCCCCGGATCGAGTTGTCCTCGCTGTACGTCGAGACGTTCGACCTGCGCAGGCGCAGCAGTCTGCACCTGTCGTACTACGCGTACGGCGACACCCGCAATCGCGGAATGGCGCTGCTGCGCTTCAAGAACGCGTACCGCAACGGCGGCGTGACGCTGGGCGACCACGAGCTGCCCGACTACCTGCCGGTGGTCCTCGAGTTCGCGGCGACGACCGATGCCGCGCGCGGCTGGCGGCTGCTGGTCGACCACCGGGCCGTCATCGAGGTGCTCCGACTGTCGCTGCGCGACAGCGATTCCCCCTTCGTTCCCGTCCTGGAGGCGGTCTGCGCGACCCTGCCGGAGCTCGACACCGACGACCGGCAGAAGGTGGCGAAGATGGCGTCCGAGGGGCCGCCCGAGGAAGAGGTCGGTCTCGACACCTACGCGCTCGACCCCGCATTGCACCCCGAGATGGGAGAACGACGGTGACCACGCTGATGTGGCTGACCCTGCCCTATATCGCCCTCACCTCATTCGTGGTGGGGCATGTCTGGCGCTACCGCAAGGACCAGTTCGGCTGGACCACCCGCTCCTCCCAGATGTACGAGAGCCGTTTGCTGCGTCTTGGCAGTCCGCTTTTCCACTTCGGCATCCTGGCCGTGCTCGCGGGGCACATCGGCGGCGTGTTGATCCCGGCCAGTTGGACGGAGGCGCTTGGCATCTCCGATCACACGTATCACCTGCTCGCGGTCGGGCTGGGTGTGCCTGCGGGAATCGCCACCGTCGTCGGCCTGTCCATTCTCGTGTACCGGCGGATCAGTGTGCCTGCCGTGCGCCAGTCCAGCAGCACCAGCGACAAGATCATGTACGTGCTGTTCATCGCCGTCATCGCGACCGGGATGTACAACACCCTCGGCGAGAACCTGATCCTGGGCGACTACAACTATCGCTCGACGGTCTCGCCCTGGTTCCGCAGCCTGTTCACGCTGAACCCGCAGCCGGACCTGATGGTCGGCGTCCCGCTGAGCTTCCAGCTGCACGGGTTGACGGTGCTGGCGCTCCTGGCGATCTGGCCGTACACCCGCCTGGTGCACGTGTTCAGCGCGCCGATCGGGTACCTGGGACGACCGTACGTGGTCTACCGGAGCAAGGACGTCAAACGACCCGGCGGCAACCGCTACGACAAGGCCTGGGAGACCGCGAACCGGAACCGCGCGTGAACACTCGTCGCCACGCCCCCGAAAGAGTCGCGGCATCGACTGCGATCAACTAGCGTTCGAGAAGCATCGGGGATCTGTGTTGATTTGGGCCAATCGCGAGTACGCGATCGGAAACTCGAACGAACGGATGTGAATTCATGGCAAGGATTCGTGGACCTCGGCGCCGCCGCGGAACCGGGCCCCGTCGAGCGGCTGCGATCGCCGCCGTCGCGGCCGTGGGGATGGTCCTGGGCAACGGCACCTCGGCGGCGGTGGTCAACAATGCGAACAGCCTCATCGATTACCAGGGCAATCGCGTCGAGGTCTCGCAGGGCGACACCAACATCAACGCAGTGCCACCGCTCGACAGTTCACCGCTGAGCCGGGAGTTCTTCCACAACGGCTACGCGCAGGTCACCATCGACGGGCCGACGGCGGCGAGTTTCACAGGAACCAAGCTGTCCTTCGGCTACCAGATCGGCTACCCGGTCGCCCTCACCGGCGCGTCGGTTCAGCTGAACACCCCCGGCCTCGGCTTCGAGCTCGAGCACACGGACGGCATCGTCTTGGGCGACTTCTTGGGTGACCCCGACGTCGAACTGGGCTTCGAGAACCGCGGCATGCTGGCAGGCGACATCATCCCGCAACAGAACCTCATCGTCGACCTCGAACCCGGCGGCATCACCGATGTCCCGCTGGTCAGCGAGAAGGAGTTCGACGGCCCGGGGGCCAGGATCCGGCTCGCGGGTGTGCACGGCAGCATCTCGGGGGCCCTCGGACAGGTCACGCTCCGGCCGTATGCCCGGGTCGAGACGGCGTCCGGTGACATCGCGATGACCTACGGCGCGCCGGTGCCGCTGTAGGTCCGTACCAGCGCAGTACGAGGGCCGGGGGACGCGGTATCGCG